>CALWAM010000024.1 GCA_944373135.1 uncultured Bacilli bacterium
GATCCATAGCTTCTTTAAATGTTCTAATTGTTTGAATATAATTAGCTCCTAAGCAAATACTTCCTACATAACAATTTGGATAACTCATTGCTATTCTAAATAAATCTTTCTTCTTCGTTCTTTTTCCTAAATTACTAAACTCTGCTACTTGGCCAAGCCGACTAGCTTTAGAAGCTTGTCCACCTGTATTAGAATATACTTCAGTGTCTAATACTAAGATTTTAACATTGCAATTACTAGATAAAACATGATCTAATCCGCCAAATCCTATATCATAAGCCCAACCATCGCCACCTATCGCCCATACTGTTCTACTAGGAACATAATTTAAGATTTCTCGTAAATCTCTTGGTATTTCTTCTTTCTCTAATTTATTTTTAACATCCATAGTAATAGCATATTTATCTTCATTATTAAGATATAAGTCATATAAATCTTTAACATTGGAATTAACGCTTTCCCTACTACTATTCATTATATTTTTAATTCTATTTCTAATATTTTTATAAGACAAATCCATTCCTAAAGCAAATTCGGCATTATCTTCAAATAATGAATTAGCCCATGGGACAGTATATGGAGTTGACGGAACACTACCACCATAAATTGAAGAACAACCAGTTGCATTTGCTATAACTATTTCATTCTTAAATAATTGCGTCAATAACTTTATATATGGAGTTTCTCCACAACCAGCACATGCTCCAGAAAAACAAAAACCAGGTTTTACTAATTGACTGCCAATTACATTAAATTTATTTAAAATTTCATCATTCTCATGATTATTAAAACATTCCTTAGCATAATTATCCTTATCTATTTCATAATTACCAAAACTTAAAGCTTTATTACCATTCTTACCAGGACATACACTAATACATAATCCACAACTAGTACAATCACTTTCACTTACTACTATTTCATAGTTATATTCTTTATTGGCCATTAATACTATACTATTATCACTTGGTTCTTTTTTTATTATTGGCCTTATTACCGCATGTGGGCAAACTAAAGAACAAAAACCACACTCTATACAATTATCTTTATTCCACTTAGCAACTATATTAGAAGTTTTTCTTTTATCATTTACACTAAGTCCCCCTGGAAATATTCCTTTTTCATAACCTAATAAATTACTTACACTTAGTTCATAACCTTTTCTATGCATTATATATTCATAAACATTTTGACAATGATAATTATTAAATTCACTATTTAAATCAGTAGTAACTTCCCTAATATTTTCTAAAGCCATCATAATAGCTTCTTTATTTGCTTTAACAACATCTTCACCCTTATTTAATAAATTAGATAAACTATTAAAACATAATTCTTGCGCATTATCTATGTGCAATAACTTTAATATAATAACTTCCATTATTTTGCTTATCTTTCCTTTAATTCCACATGATAAAGCAATATCATCAGCATCTATTACGTAAATTTTTATATTATTATTTCTCAACAATTCTATATCTTCTTTACTAAAGACATTATTTAATGTTTTATTACTACTATTAATTAATAAAATTCCATTTTTCTTAAGATCTTTAACTATACTGTACATTTTAAAATAGTTGTCTTTAGTTACGACTATTAAAGATGCCTTATCAACATAAAACGGTGCATGTATTTCTTCATTACTTATTCTAAGATGACTAACAGTAACACCACCACTTTTTTTAGAATCATATTCAAAGTACCCTTGAACATATTTTTCACTATTATTTCCAATAATACTTAAAATACTTTTACTAGTGCTTACCATTCCATCTGATCCAAAACCATAAATTTTAACTTCATCCCATTTTTTGTTTAAATTAAATTCATAAATAGGTAAAGATGAATTAGTAACATCATCATTTATTCCTATTGTAAAATAATCTTTCAAATCATTTTTTAACATACAATAAACACTATAAATATCTGTTGGCGTAGTATTTTTGCTAGATAATCCATACCTACCACCAACTATTTTTATATTAGTATCTTTTAAAGCATTAACGATATCTAAATATAAAGGTTCTCCATTACTTCCGAATTCCTTAGTTCTATCTAAAACTGCTATTTTATTAACGCTTTTAGGAATGACATTAATTAAATATTCCTTACTAAATGGTCGATATAAATGAACACTTACAACTCCAACTTTACCACCTTGATTGTTAATTTCATCTACTACTAATTTTATGGTATCTACTACACTACCCATCGCAATAATTATTTCTGTAGCTTCAGAATCCCCATAATAATTAAATGGTTTAAAATCTTTTTTAGTAATTTCATTTAACCTACTCATATAATTATTAACAATATCGACAACATCATGATAATATTTTTCTCGTCCTTCGACACATTGAAAATATATATCATCATTATAAGCAAGACCTCTTTGATATCCATAATCTAAATTAAGAGATTTCTCTTTAAATTCTTTAATTTTATTTCTATCTACTAATTTAAGTAATTCCACTTCATCAATAATATCAATTTTATTCATTTCATGACTAGTTCTAAAGCCATCAAAAAAATGAAGAAATGGTAAAGACGATTTAATAGCACTTAAATGAGCTATAGCTGCCATATATTGTGCTTCATATGTGTTGTTACTAGAAAGCATACAAAATCCCGTTTGTCTAACTGCATAGATATCACTATGATCTCCAAATATAGATAAACCATGCGTAGCTACAGTCCTACTTGCAACATGAATAACCCCTGGCAACATCTCTCCTGCTATTTTATACATATTAGGAATCATTAATAATAATCCTTGACTGGCGGTATATGTTGTTGCTAAACTACCACTAATAAGTGCTCCATGTAAAGTACCTGAAGCCCCAGCTTCACTTTGCATTTCAATAACATTAACTTTATCACCAAATAAATTTGTTTGTCCTTTGCTAGCTAAACTTTCTACCTCCGCAGCCATAGGACTAGAAGGTGTAATAGGATAAATACTAGCTATCTCACTAAACAAATATGATATATCTCCAACTATCTTATTAGCATCTATAATTTTTTGCATAAATAAACCTCCATTTATCTCCATATAAATTGTATCATAAAAAAAATAAACTAGCACTCTAATTTATTTTTTAAAAACAAATAACTTACTAAATAAGTAATTTAATACTAAAACAATAACTTGGACTATTAATTTAGCACCTTTATCATTAAAACTTAATAAAGTAACTAATAAATACATTAGACCCATATCAATTAAAAGAGTCATAATCCTTGCTTTTACAAAATCCCCAAACTCTTTTAATTTATTTTTATTATTACTTTTAAAGACAAATAATCTATTAGCAAAATAAGCAAACAATACTGCCATTACCCAACTTATAACATTAGCTATTTGAAGTTCTACAGAATTATTAGGATTTAAAAAAGTTAAAACACATAAATAATAAGTAATTAAACTAACAAAAGTAGTTAAACCACCCACTATCACATAATTTATTATTTCTTCATACTTTTTATATAAATCAATTACTTTTTTCATGTTTTTTATCCTTTTTATGTACAAATAATATATCAGTTCTCATAACTAAATATAAAAATAATAACATTAAAATAATATATATAAATATTGCTATTTTACTATCACCTAATATATAAAATATTGATACTAAAGCAAATAAAATATTTATAAAATAAATAATTAACACCGAAGTTTTTTGACTAAACTTTAGTTTCAATAATTGATGATGTAAATGTTCTTTATCTGGCGCTCCTATATTTTCCCCTTTAATTAATCTTCTTAATATAGCTAGTGAAGTGTCAATGATTGGTATAGCTAAAATAAGAATTGGTACAACAAAAGATGTTAAAGTTGTCGCTTTAAAACCTAATAATGCCACGACACTGATAATAAATCCCAAAAACAAACTTCCAGTATCCCCCAAAAAAATACTAGCTGGCGGAAAATTATAAACCAAAAATCCCAATGTAGCTCCAAACATAATAAGTGACAAAATAACATCTAATCCTGACATTAAATTTAATATATAAGCAATTATAGCAATAGTTATAAAATAAATTGAAGAAACTCCACTTGCTAAACCATCTATCCCATCTATCAAATTAATTGAATTAGTAATAGCTATTATAAAAATAATTGTAATTATATAATTAAAAGGTTCATTAAATTTCCAAACAATTCCAAAAAAAGATAATTCATCAATTGTTAAATTTCCATAAAATACAACGCATAAAGCACTAACAACTTGAATAAGCAATTTATACCTAGCTTTTAATGGATTTATATCATCAATAATTCCTCCTAGTACAATCAAAAAACTCCCCATTAAAATTGATAACATAATAAGACTTTCTCTAGCATATAACATATAACCTAACATAAATGATAAGAGAATTGCTAATCCCCCCAGTCTTGGAATAGTTCTATGATGTAAAGTATGATCACTCCTTTTATTAGGTATATCTATTGCTCCAACATGAATAGCTATTAGTCTTACTATTGGTACTAATATTAAACTACAGAAGAAACACACTAATACGATTGTTATTAAATAATGCCCATTTACTTTAGAAGTTAATAAATTCATTTTTTTCACCCAATTTCATCAAATACTAAAAATCATCATCAAATATAGTTTTTTCTTTATCCTTCTTTTTATTCTTCTTTTCTAATTTCTTCATTTTCTTTAGTTCTTTTTTACTTAATTTTTCTTCTTCAACATTATCCTCAGGCTTTAAATCTTCAGGATCTTTATCTTCAATCTTCTCTTTATCTTTATCTTCATTTTTTTCATCAATATCTTTATTATTATTTTCCTCTTTTTTAACTTTAAGTTTCTTCACAGTTTTACCTTTCTTCGTAATCAAAGATAAAATAACAATCAAACATAATAATATAACTCCTCCAGCACATGTAAGCATTATAAGATAAAACTCCTCATCACCAATACTATTTTCAAAACTAAATCTTTGAAATGTATTTTCTATTTTATCATATTGATAATAATTTTCTTTACCAGTTTCAACATTTAAACCTTTAATCAAATAATAATCTTTAACATCCGGATCATGATAAGCATCTACTTCTATACCATTTATCGTAATTTGCAATCTTTCATATCCTTTTAATTCTTCATTATTATCAAGAGGATAAATTACTAAAGATCCTAAAGTTACTTCCTTGTATTCAGTAAAAGAATTTTCGTTTTCATTATAAATAAACAATTTTATATTACCACTATTATCATTTAATCCTACTAATGTAAAATTAGTAATTTCCGATTTTAAAGCTGGAACTTCTTCGCCTTTAATAAATACAGTTGTCTCCGTGAATGTACTTGGAATAGTTAATGCATCTTTTTTTCTAACAACAGTATAATCTTCACCATTAACAGTAACATTAATTGGATCTAATTCTAAAACATTTATATTTAATACATAAACCCTTTGATTGCCGTTTTCTGCTGTAACAACAATTTCAAAACGATTATTACCATCAACCAAAGATACTTCACCTAATCCACTAACACTTGCCTTAGAATCTTCCTTTTTACCAACTATAGTAACTTTTTCAGTACCCGGTTGAACATCAACACTATATTCTAAAGTATTTTTATCAAATTCTGGATTAAGTACGATTTCTTCTGTACCTTCAACTCCTTCTACCTCTAAACTACTTAAATAATTATTTTTACTATAACTAGCTTCTAATTCTGCTTGAGTAATAACTTTTACTTCAGCGCTAGTTGTTCGTGTATCTAAATAAGTTTCAGCATTATAATCTGATACTCTCGCAGAAGTAACTGAAAAAGCCCCTGTTCCGCTTTTTATTGCTTTAAATGTATAAGTATAAGTTTTAGATTTTATAATACCATTACCAGGATCGGCAATATATGGTGAAGGAGTGGAGTTAACTAAAGAAAAAACAGAACTATTATAATTTAAGCTATATTGCCAACTTCCTAAAACCACATCTGATGAAACCGTTACCGTAACATTAAACGTTCTACCTACTACTATCGACTTAACATTTGCTTTTACTGATATGGTTGCTGAAGCAGCTTTTACTTCACCATAACTTAATAAAGCCACAATTAAAACTACTAAATAACTTATCTTTTTTAAAAATCTTTTCATAAATACTTCCCTTTCTATTGCTCAATTTTACTATCTCCTAATATTTGTTTTTGCACTTTTAATAAATCTATAATTGTTATACTTCCATCTTTATCTGTATCAGCTGCTTTTTTATAAGCCCCTACTAACTTAGATGAATTTAATATGTCTTTTTGCACTTTTAATAAATCTATAATAGTTACTTCTCCGTCTCCATCTGGATCTCCAACAATAACAGCAACATAATCTTTACACTCACTACCATTACAAATCTTTATATTATCTCCCGTTGCCATGGAATTACTTTTTACTCCACCATTAGCATCAGTGACATTTATGGTAGCAGTTGCACTCGTTTTATTAATAATATTTTTAAATTCTGCAACACTCATTCCAATTTGTAAACCACTAATATAATATCCATCATTCTTTAACGCCGAATTATTAACAATATCCGTAACACCCATTTCAACTCCTGCTGTTTTGACAAACGTTATATTATATTCTTGTATTTTACCATTTTCTGCCGTTACTTTAATAGTTGCTTTAGTTTCATTACCAGCCAGTTTAATACTTCCTACTCCTGATACCGTAGCTTTACTATTAATTTGACTAGCTTCTAATTTAACACTATTAGCCGCAGAACTAACACTAACTTTGTAATCAAACATATCATGTGAAAAACCATTTATAGTTTTACCATCAACTTTTATATCATTTAACCGATTATTTTGATTCCCTGGATTTGGTTCTGGAGATACTGTTGCAGGCATATTATCAAATACTGGAATAGTAAATACAATCGGATTATTTAAAGCATTAGCATTTTTATAAGCTACATACACTATATTACCTTCAGAATAAGGTGCCATTACATTAGTCATATATTGATTAGTAAATTTATTACTACTAGTAACATCCCATTTTTCAAAATAAATAGTATTTTGTCCTCTAGAAAAATAATTAGAAATAATAAATTGCGCTCCTCCAGCAATAGCTTTCTCAGCAGTATCCCAAGGCCTTCCATACGTCGTTCCAAAACCACATGCCGGACCACACGCATAAGCAAGGCCTCTAGTAACAGGACTACTTGTAACACTATCTGCATAACTTCCAATATTAAAGAAATTATAATAACCTTTTAGAGAAAAACCATTATAGGTTGCAGTACTTTCTCCCGTTATTTGGGTTCTTACTCCTAAACCGAGCTCTAATCTTGATCTTGTTGCCAGATGCACTGGACTAATCGAATAATCTATTCCATTTACATTTTGGTTTACAACATTCATATAATTTTGACTATAAGACTTTAATAACGAATTAGGATAACTATCTGTTGTAAATATACTGTTAACCACATCAATTGTCTGATAATCACTATGATAAGTTAAATCCTCAAACATAAATATTCTTTCTTCGTAAAGCCAGTTTCTTGGATCAGCATTATAAGCTATTAACTCAGGACTAGCTGCGTACCATCCTCCAGCTTCTTGCATAAAATATGTATCATTTAACCAATCAAAGCTTCCTCCTGCCGTACTATAATAACCAGTTCTTGTACTATTTGTTAAACTCTTACCTACAACGCTTTCTGCTGCTATAAAAGTATTCCAATCAATATTTGTATCATAAGCATTAAATACCCAATTAGGATGCTCGACATGTAATTTACTTAAACTATCCCAATATGAAGAAGGGAAACCTTTATCTTTTAACTCTTTCTCATATTCTGTAACTGGCTCTCTAGTATCTTCTTCACTTTCTCCAACCTCGGTTATTGTTAAATATAAGCCACAAACAAAACCCGTTTTTCCTTCTGCATAATATACTTCATACCAACCAACAGAACAATCACCTTCACTTGGCCTTAATTTATCATCAACTAAATTAACACTAGTCCCAATCGCTAATAATGCTCCCGAAATTTTAGGATAATTAGTCCCCGGACCAGTTCTTACATTTAAAGAGTCAGCAGCTGTTACTATTCCTACCTTTTGACCAGCATTTACATTAATAGAAGGAATAAAAATATTAATAAGTATTAAAAATATTAATAGAATACTGCTTAACTTCTTCATACTAACCTCCATACTACATTAAATTATATCAAAAATCATCTATAAAAAAAAGACTTAGGCCTTATTAATCATCAACAATGTCAAATATTGTCTAAAACTCAAAGTATACAATATCGTCTTTAATTTATACTAATAATAACCTTGCTTATAAAAAATTATTTAGATATAATATTTAATATGTAGAAAGTAAAAAGTGGTTATCTTATGAAAATATTAATTAATAAATTAAAGAAAGTAAATAAAATAAAACTTATCTTATTTTTTATCTCTTTAATATCATATACCGTAGCGTATATATTACTAAGTAAATCTTTATTACAATTATCAGGAATAGAAACAGTTATAAGATCAATTCTCATTACTCTTTTCTTTATTTATTTAATATTTTATTTATTAAGTAGTTTAATAAATTTAATTACTAAAAAGAATATTAAATATTACATCTTCTTAATTATTACTATAATTTTAACAGTTATATTCTTTTTTATCAGTTATTATATTAATACCATTTATAATTCTCTATCCAACTTAAATAAAGATACGATAACTTATACCACCAATCTAATAACTCTTAATGATAATGAGTTTAATAAAAATAGTAATATCGGAATGATAAATAATGAAGATGATATTGAAGGCTATATACTAGCAAATAAATTAATAAAAAAAGAAAATTTAAAAAATGATATAACCTTATATGATGATTATTACAAAATGTTAAGAGATTTATATAACCAAGACATAGATGCTATATTTGTAAGTGGAAACTACAAAGTACTATTTAATAAAGAAGAACCTTACACCAATATAGCTACTGATACTAAAATAATTTATAAATATAGTGAAGAATTAAAAAATCAAGATAATCTATCATCTTCTAATAAAAAATTAACTGAACCTTTTACAGTACTATTAATGGGCGTAGATTCTGAACTTAATGGTTTAAATGCTAATCAAGCTTTTAATGGCGATACATTAATGTTAATTACCTTTAATCCTAAAACTTTAACAGCTAGTATGTTTAGCATCCCTCGTGATTTATATGTTCCTATTGTTTGTAATAACGATAAATTATCTAAAATAAACTCATCAGCCGCATATGGAACAAAATGTGTCATCGACACCATTACCAATCTAACCGATATTAACATAGATTATTATGTAAAAATAAATTTCAAAGGTGTTGTATCTTTAGTCGATGCTTTAGGAGGTATAACAGTTGATGTTCCTATTGATTTTTGTGAACAAAATAGTAATCGAGAATTTGGTGATGCAACAATATGCTTAAAAAAAGGTGTTCAAACGCTAAATGGTGAAGAAGCTTTAGCCTTAGCGCGGCACCGCAAAACATTACCACGTGGCGATATTGATAGAATAGCTAACCAACAAAAAATAATTGAAGCCTTAATAAATAAAGTTAAGAATATACGGTCATTCCAAGAATTTGAAAATATTCTAAACTCTGTTAGCAATAATACGGCCACTAATATGACCACTAACCAAATATTATCATTTTACAATGTAGGAAAAGATATATTAATTAATACTCTTAGTGGTGAAGATATTAATTTTGACATAAAAAAAACATACTTAGAATATTATGATCTCCCAGTATATTTACCATATAGTGGTATTACCACTAGTGCCCTAGGTTATTACCAAGAAAGTTTGGATGAAATAATAACCATGATGAAAGTAAATTTAAATCTTATAGAAGAAACCCCAAATAAGACATTTAAAATTGATTATAATGAAGACTATACAACTAAAGTATACGGAAAGAAACTTTATGGTGGAGAAAAAATTAAAACAATGGTTAACCTCATTGGCAAATCAAAAGAAGAAGCAATTAATTATGCTAATGAAGTAAATATTAATATTGAATTTGTTGAAGTCGATCAAAATAGTGAATACTATAATCCATATGTTGCCAATAATAAAATAGCAGCTCAGTCAATTCATGAAAACGCTTTATTAGCTAATTACAACGAATTAACTATTTATATCAATAACGTTAATGAAGAATTAGATAATAATTTAGATAATAATAATGATAATGATAATAATAATGAAGATAATGAAACAACAGATCCTATAATTCCTAATTCTCCTGAAGATGAATCAAATGGCAATGACACTAATGAAGAAGAAATAGGAACTCAAGAAAAAGATGATAATGATATTATAATTGAAAATGAAGATTAAGGTTTATCCTTAATTTTTTTTACAAAAAAAGAGTTATTAATTAACTCCTTCATAACCAACAACCGCCCATTTATTAGATTCTTTTACTAACGTTATAATACCACTTTCATCATAGTTTAAATCTTTTTCATAACTAATATTAATTTTAACTACTTTGCTATCTACTTCATTTTCCCCTAGAGTATACACACCATCTTCAATACTAACAATTTCTACATTTTTGACTTTAGGTAAAATTTGATTACGATCACCATAACTATTATCTTCCATCAAGTTATAAAAGTTTTCAATAACTTTTAATTTGAACATTTCTCGTTTATCACTATAATAATATTGACTACTAGTTACCTCATATTTATTAATTTTAGAATCTAAACTATATAAATCAATAATAAATAATTTAACAACTAATGATAGATATTCTTCATCATCATAATCATCATTTTCTAACAATTTCATTAAAGATTTAAAAGTATTTTTATAATAACTACTAGCATTATCATTAACATGATATCCATAATCTTTAATTTCATATAAAACATTAGATACATTAACGACTTCTTTAGACTTAGTTTTACTAATAAAAACCAAGCCTATACTAATTATTAAGAAAAATGCAATTACAAATAAACTAATTTTGAACTTCATTTTCATTTATTGATCCCCTATCTTTCTCATTTTCTTTTTTAATTAAATCATAAACTATTATTGAATTACTTATTTCTAATCTTTCTTCAGTATAAGCTTTATGATAATCAATATATCCGTCAGTTAT
>CALWAM010000025.1 GCA_944373135.1 uncultured Bacilli bacterium
ATTGATGAAGGATTACCAGAAGAAAAAATATTAGAAGCAATAATGTCATGGAAACCATTACCAGATATATTATTTTGATCCATATATGTGATAAATGTATAACCAGGTGCCGAATAATTTTCAATATTTGATGCTGGTCGTTCTATAATTCCGACTATTTTATATGTTTTGGTTATGCTATTTATAATATTTTCATGACTTGTTTCAATATAAGAATTATTTAATGTATCGTTAGTTTCATCATGATTATTTTCGGGATAATAAGGATTGTTTTGATTTAATTCATTATTCTCTTGATCTACTCTTTTTCCAACTTCTAAAGTTATTGTATCCCCTACTTTTAAATCTAAGCGACCATTAGTTTTTAAATGAGTTGGAATAACTATTTCATTAGATTTTATTGGTAATCTTCCTTCAATAAGTTTAACAGAAAGATTATTTAAAGAACTTTTAGTAAAAGATTTAATAAATGCATATGGTTTATATTCATTTTTAGATGATATTTTGGCATAACCAATATCTTGAGTTAAATTAATTTCTTCTATGGCGCGATTATTTTCGAACGTTTTTATTTCAGAGAGTGGTACGTTATAAAAAGCAACATGAAAATTTCCTTTTTCGTGAATTTCAAAACTTATTAAAGATTTAATACCACTAGCATAAATTGAAGCTACAGAAGTTAAAAGAGCAACTGATAACATAATACCAACGATGGTAACAATAGTTCTTTTTTTATTTAGTTTTAAGTTTTTTAAAGTTAGTTTATTAAGTAAGATCATAGGTTAGCACCTTCAACAATTTTACCATCTTCAATTTTAATTATTCGATCAGCACATGAAGCTATTTCCATATTATGAGTAATCATAATAATGGTTTGTTTTAAATCTTTATTTGATTTTTTTAATAATGCAACTATTTCATCACTTGATTTAGAATCTAAATTACCCGTAGGTTCATCGGCTAAAATGATAGCGGGATTTGTAATTAATGCTCGACCAATGCTAGTTCTTTGTTGTTGCCCTCCTGACAATTCATTAGGTAAATGATTTTTTCTATTTTGTAATCCTAACAATTTTAACATATCATTTAATTTTTCTTTGTTAACTTCTCGATTATCTAAAGCTAGAGGTAATGTTATGTTCTCTTCGACATTTAAAATCGGAATAAGATTATAAAATTGATATATTAATCCTACTTGTCTTCTACGAAATATAGCTAGCTTATCATCATTGAAATTAAAAATATCATGACCATCAATATATACTTTACCAGAAGTTGGTCTGTCGACGCCTCCTATTATGTGCAATAATGTAGATTTCCCACTACCAGATGCACCGACTATGGCCACAAATTCGCCTTTTTCAACGGAAAATGAAACATTGTCTAGGGCTGTAACTTTAGTTGTTCCTTTGCCATAAATTTTGGTTAGATTTTCGACTTTTAATATTTCCATAATAAATTTCTCCTTTTTATGGTTTAATTATATAAAACCAAAGTTACAACTAAGTTACATTTTTCATATTAATAATATTTTAATTATAATTTTTTAATTTAATATAATAGTTTTTATTATTTATTAGGGATTTAAGGAAAACGTAACATTAACATCTCCTGATCCTAAAATGTCTAATAATTGAGATTTAGTTATGTTTTCTATTTTACCTAATTTAGTAAAATTCCATGAATTTTCATCATAATAAATGGTGATCATATTACCTTGATAAAGGATAATGTCTCCTGGTGAGGTTTTGATATGTTCATCATTTCTAGGCAATTCAAAACCTAGATTACCAACTTTTTCAAAGTTCCCATAGTCCTCCATAGTTATAGTTATATCTTGAGTTTTTAGCTTTTCTATTAGAGCATTAGCTGAAGAATTATTAATTAAATTTGCATTTAAGGTAGTATTATTAACTTTAATATATATTTTTTATATTAGTAGTAAATAAACAAAGTCACTAAAAAATTAATTTTACTTATGAATTATGATGAAATTGGTTTGTTAGTTCTAATTTTAGATAATTTTAAATGTGAATAGTTGGATTTTGATTGATAATTTTCAAGTAATTCGATTTTACCTGCTTTTTTTATTTTTGATAAAATATAATTTAGTGATTTTTTGAATATTCCCGAAACAGTACTATCGCTTGTTGATAAAATATGGCTTACTTCTTCTTGAGTATGTGGTAATTCCTCTTCAAAGCCAAAATACAATCTTAAAACTTGTTTTTCTCTGTCAGATAATTCTTGGATTGTGTCTTCAACTATTAAAAACAATTCATCTTCGATTGATTGATGACTTTTAGATGCTTGAGCCATATCATATATAAGGCGTTTTAATAGTTTAATCAAATTAGTATGCTTGGCTTTTAACATATCTACAGGATATTCGTAATATTCAGCCATTTTTATTCCTAATAATCTATAAGCTTTGGCAAGTGTTCTTGATATTTGAATTTGCGTTAATCCTGTTAATTTAGCTATATCATTTTGGACATGTGGCTTACAGCCAAAGCCAAAATACAATTTTATTATGCGTTTTTCTAACTCTGGCAATTCATTTATCAATTTTCTAATAATTTCATATTCTTCTTTGTCTTCAAAATTAGTTTGAATATTTACTGGACTAGCAATTTCATCCATTAAAGTTATAGTATTTTTCTCATCATAATTTATTTTTCTATCTAAACTGTCACTACCATAATGTGTTTTCAATTTACGTAAAAACAAATTTATTTCATTAATGATACAGATACTTGCATAACCTAAGAAACTAGCCCCCTTTTCAAGATCATATGTATCAATAGCTTTGATAAGTCCTATAATACCAATTGATATAAAATCGTTAAAATCGTAATTCATATTATAGATAATCATGTCAAAGTTATTCTTAATAATATATATAACGAATTTAATATTATGAAGAATTAATTTTTCGCGAGCACTTATAGATCCTTCTTTTAATTCTAAAAATAAATCTAACATTTCTTCTTTTGATAATACTGGAGGTAAAGTAGTATTAAAATAAATATTATTATAATGCATATTAATCGCCTTCTTTCTTGTAGTATAATTAATGATTGTTTATATTCGATTAATTAATGATTTATATTATAAATATATAATATATCTTGTGATTGAACAACGCCTTTGATAGCTTCCTTTCTTAATAATAAGCATATAATACTTTAATTAAATAAATATTACAAGTAAAACTGGCAAAAGTATATATGTTTTTCGTTCATAAACTAAGTTATTAATGTTCTTTTTCTGATTGTTCTTTTAAACCAATATTTTTATTATTCCATTTGTCAATTGGCTTATCAGTTAAACTTAAAGAATAAATGTATATCTTGGCTGGAATATATTTATCTTTATCATCTGGATTATCATATAGTTCTTTTTGCATATTAATTGATTCATATAATCGATGGGCTTCATGAGCATATTCATCAGTATATAATCTAAATTTTGTATAATTTTTTTCTTTAGCTAACTTTATAGTTTGATTTAAAACTTTTGTACCATATCCTTGATTGCGATATTCATTTAATATACCAAACCATCCTAACCAAGCATCATCGGGGTATTCATGATATGAGTATATGCCAGTTATTCCTATAGGAATATTATTAGCATAAACAAGATAATAATCTTGCTCTTTTCGATATGGATCTTTATTTATTTGTTCTATATAATTCATACTACCATCTTCATCAGGAAATATTTTATTTTGAATACGACAAGCTATTTTTAAATTATCTTTATTTATTTTGACAAATGATATATTATTTTTCATAATTTTTCCCCATTAAATTTTTTTATTATTGAATAATACTTTCTAGCCATTTTTTTAATTCTCTTAAATCACTTTCATCCGGATGGTTTAGTGCTTCATCAAAATTTTTGATACTAACTTGTAAATTTTTATCTTCAGGATTAGCTTTAATCATCTCAATATATTTTTGTTTAACAGTTAGCGGCATTTTCCCTTGACAAATAAAGTATCCTAATAGTTCATTAGATTCATCTATATTAGATTCTACTCTTTTAAATATAGTTTCATAATATGATATAGATCCTCCAAAGCCACATGTTCCAAAGTACGCTATTTTTTTATTATGTATGGTTTTTAAATAATCAGCTATTTCTTTTACACATTCGCCTTTAAATGTCCATGATCCAATAAAATATAAATCTGCATCAATATCTTCTTGCGGAGCACCAATATAAATAACTTCATTGTTTAAATTCTTTTGTATTTCTTCGGCTAATAATTTTGTATTACCAGTTACAATTTTATATATAATAGCTATTTTCATAGTATTTACCTCTAATTTTAGGGCTATTTTCTTTAACTATAATAGAATTCCTTATAATTATATAAAGTTAAAAAATTCCGATTATATTACCAGCGTCATCAATATCAATTTTTTCATAATTAGGTATTTTAGGTAATCCAGGCATGGTAATAATATTTCCAAGATAAACGGTAATAAATCCAGCTCCATTATATAATTTAACATCTTTAACAGTTACTTCATAATCGAGTGGTCTTCCTAATTTTTCTTTATCATCAGATAAAGAATATTGCGTTTTAGCAATACATATTGGTAATTTGTCTAGCTTATTTTTTTCAATTATTGATATTTCTTTTAATGCATTTTCACTATAATTAATTTTTCCCGCTCCATAGATATCAATAACTATCTTTTTAATTTTTTCTTGAATACTGTCCTCTATATTATATAATTCATATTTTTGATATTTATTAGCACATAATTGACAAACTTTTTGGGCTAATTCAGTGGCACCATGGCCCCCATCTGTATAGGCGGTGCTGATAGCAAATTGAATTTTTTGTTTTTCACAATAATCTCTAACATATGCTATTTCATTATTGGTATCATTAGAATATTTATTTAAACATACAATTACATTATTAGTAAATTTTTTTAAGTTATCAAGATGGGCTTGGAGATTTACTATTCCTTTTTCTAAAGCTTTTATATCTTCTTTAGTATAATCAAGACAATAACCATTATATTTTAATGCTTTAATTGTTGCTACTAAAACGATAGCATCTGGATATATGTCATTAAGACGACATTTAATATCTAGAAATTTTAAGGCACCTAAATCAGCTCCAAAGCCAGCTTCAGTAATAACGTAATCGCTAAGCTTTAATCCTAATTTAGTGGCAATAATGCTATTGCATCCATGGGCAATATTAGCAAAAGGTCCGCCATGAATTATGACAGGATTATGCTCTAAAGTTTGAACTAAATTAGGTTTAATGGCTTCTTTTAATAAAACAGTCATGGCTCCTTCAATTTTTAGATCTTTAGCAAATAATGGTTTACCATTAATATCAAAGGCAATTAAAATATTTCCTAGTTTATTTTTTAAATCTTTTAAGTTTTTAGCTAAACAAAATATCGCCATAATTTCACTAGCAGCAGTTATATTAAAGCCTTCTTTCCTTTCATTATCACCTACACTAATAATGATATTTTTAAGGGCGCGATCATTAACATCTAAACACCTTTTGAACTTTATATTATTTATATCAATATTAAGTTTATTACCTTGTTTAATATGATTATCTATTGCTGCAGCTAGTAAGTCATTAGCAGAGGTAATAGCATGTAAATCACCAGTAAAGTTTAAATTAATATCCTCCATGGGAACGACTTGAGAATATCCTCCGCCGGTTGCTCCACCTTTCATGCCAAATACTGGGCCTAAGGATGGTTCTCTTAAAACTCCAATTGCATCCTTTTTTAATAAGCACATGGCATCTAATAAACCGATGCTTATCGTTGTTTTTCCTTCTCCATAAGGCGTAGGATTAATAGCTGTTACTAAAATCAATTTGCCATTTTTATTATTTTTTATTAGTGTATCATCAATTTTGGCTTTATATTTTCCATATAATTCTAATTCATCATTAAGTCCTAATTTCTTACCTATATTTTCGATTTTTTCTTTTACAACATAATTAGCAATTTCTATATCACTCATTTTTATCACCTTTCGATATTTAAGTAATCATAATTATCAATTACTATTATAATATATTTATCTTTTTAAAACTACACGATATTCTTTGTCATGGATGGTTTAAGCCAAATTTGAGCTATACATTCATGACAATTCTTATGCCTATTTACACATTTATAACAGTAATTATTTTTTTTATAATAATCATTTCCTAAATCCTTAATCATTTTATATCCACATTTTTCTAAAATAAATTTAGAATTTGCAAATTTACCATTATCGCCCCAAGCTTCATAAATAATATTACATTTATTATTATCACTACATAATTTTAATAAAGTTGTTCCTATTCCTCTTCCTTGATAATTTTTATCGACAACGAAATATAAAATTTCTCTTACATTCTTTAAATTTAAATTATATTTATCTTGCTCTAAAATAGCACTTATACCACAGGCTCCTATTATTTTATCATCAATAGTACATACAAAGTAATTATTAAAATTTTCAGATATCTCTTCAATATTACTTTCTAATATTGATTTTTCCGATTCAATATTACACGAGCCTAGTAACTCAGTAACAAGATAAGCAATATATTTAATATCGTCATATTTTGCTTTTCGATATTTCATAAACATCTATTCCTTCCGTAAATAATTCAACTATCTAATACGCATTATATACTCTTAATTTATAACCTTAACGGAGTTTAAGGATGCACACACACTCAATATGATAAGTATAAGGGAACATATCATAACCAGTTATTTTTTCTAAATCATATTTATTTTTTAAAATATTTAAATCTCTTGCTAAAGTAATAGGGTCACAAGACATATAAATTATTTTTTTAGGTAATATTTTTAATATAATCGAAATAGTTTTTTTATCTATACCTTTACGAGGGGGATCAATAATTACTACATCAATATTGTCATTTATTTTATTAATAATTTTAGCCACATCGCCCAAATGATAAGAAACATTATCTATTTTATTTATCTTACTATTTTTAATAGCATTTAATATTGCATTTGGAATTATTTCTATACCATATAATTTTTCATTTTCATTATAACTTGCTATACCAAGTGTTCCTACTCCACAATATAAATCTAATACTTTAGAGTGCTTTGGTACTTCTTTTTTTATATCATTAAATATTATTGAAGTAATATAGTTATTAATTTGAAAAAATGTATTATATGATATTTCAAATAATTTATGATTAATAATATCAATAAAATGGTTTTCTCCATAAATTAATTTATTATTTAAAATTACTCCTACTACTTTATAATTAGATAATTCCTCAGGTAATGTTATTTTATTATTAGTAGTAATGGATATTAATAATTCTTGATTATAATTACTTCTAACTATTATTTCGCCATTTTTAATATTAAATTTAGGTATATTAGGTAAAAAGGTGTTTATTTCTTCTTTAACAAGTAAACATTTATCTATTTTTATAAAATTATGACTATTGGGAGAATAATAACCGTACTCATTATTTTTAATTTTTAAAGTTATTTTATTACGATAGTATAAAGTTTTAGGTGAAGGCACAAAGCTAATATTAGGAGTAAATTTAGCATATTTAGTTAAAATATTAACAAGTTTTTCTTTTTTGAAATTAATAGTTTCTTGATAAGACATATGCATTAAATGACAGCCACCACATTTTTGATAAAAAGGACAGATAGCTTCAACTCTTTTAGGGCTTATTTCTTGATAAGATACAACGATTCCCTCATTATATTTGCTAGTTTCTTTTGTTATTTTTATATCTACTAATTCTTCTGGTAAAGTATTAGGAATGAATGTTATTTTATTATTAATATAGCATATTCCTCTTCCTTGATTATCTAATTTTTCTATTTTTACTAACATATTAAACACCAA
The DNA here is from genome assembly GCA_944373135.1 of uncultured Bacilli bacterium. GTDB lineage: Bacteria > Bacillota_I > Bacilli_A > RF39 > UBA660 > CALWAM01. The sequence continues at coordinate 7,912 of CALWAM010000025.1, forward strand.
TTATATTATACATAATATTATATAAAAATTACATACTAAAAATGGTGAATTATATATGGATATCAATAAAATAAAGAGGTTTTATAATAATAGTAGTGATTTAGTTATAAAAGAGATTAAAGGAATAACTATTATATACTTAGAAAGTATTTGTAGTAGTGATAAAATTAATGATTATATATTAAAGACTATTTCTTTAGAAAATAGTTTAATTTCTAAATTAGATGATTTATTAGTAGGACCAAGAACAGTAAAAGATGTAGATGAAGATAAAGTTAGTTTTTATTTAAATAATGGCTTTACAATTATTATTAAAAAGAATTTAATATATGCGGTAGAAACGAGAGGCAATATTTCAAGAAGTATATCTAGTCCAGAAACTCAACAAGCTATATATGGACCTAAAGATGCTTTTACCGAAAATATTCAGCTTAATTTAGGATTAATTAAAAGAAGAATTAAAAGTGAAAAATTAATTAATAAAGATTTCTTTATAGGGAGAAAAAGTAATACTAAAGTTAGTTTATTGTATATGGATGATATTGTAGAAATGGACCTTGTTAATAAAGTTATTGAGAGACTAAATAAAATTGATATTGATGGTATTACTGATTCTTCTAATATTGCACCTTTTATTATTAATGAAAATAGTACACCTTTCCCAACATATCATTTAATTGAAAGACCGGATACAGTAGCAAGTAGTTTACTAGAAGGTAAAATTGCAATTATAGTGGATACTTCGCCTTATGTTATTATATTGCCGGCTTTCTTAACCGATTTTATTAATCCTGTATCAGATGATTATGGGAAAAGTGTTAATGTTAATTTCATTAGAATATTAAGATTTATGGCATTTCTTACTACTCTCTTAGCTCCAGCTATATATATAGCATTAATTAACTATAATCAAGAAACGATTCCTCTTTCATTATTAATTAATTTTGCTACACAGCGAGATGGAGTTCCTTTTCCAGCACCTTTTGAAGCGATAGTTATGCTTCTTTTATGTGAAATATTAAGAGAAAGTGATATTAGATTTCCTTCAAGTTATGGAAGCTCTATATCAATTTTAGGAGCTTTATTATTAGGCGATGCTGCAGTTAATGCTGGAATTGTTAGTCCAATCATGATAATTGTAGTTGCTATTACTTTTATAACTGGATTAATATTTACGGAAATAGAAATGATTAATAGTACAAGACATTTTAGATTCTTATTTTTAATTGTGGCATCATTCTTTGGTTTATATGGTATTACAATAGCTTTTATATTACTATTAATTCACCTATGTAGTATTAATCCTTTAGACCGTCCTTATACTTATCCTCTTGCGCCAAGCGACAAAATATATTTTAATAAAACAATATTAAAAAAGAATAAAACTAAAGATAAATACCGAGCTAAATTATTAAGTAAAAAGAATAAAAAGAAATTAGGTGATAGTTAATGAAAAAAATAATTATTTTAGTATTAATTTTGTTAACTACTGGCTGTTATGATTATAAAGAATTAAATGATTTAGCAATTATTCCAGCAATCGGTGTTGACTATCAAGATAATGAATTTATTGTGACCTTTGAAATACTAAATGATAAAAAAAGTGAAAATATAAATATTGAATTAGCTAAGAAAACAACTTTAGTTAGTTCAAGGGATGATGATTTCGTAACAGCATTTGAAAATACCATAAAAATGATTCCGAAAGAAGCTTATTTTTATCAATTAAAGTTATTAATTTTATCAGAAAATTTGGCAAAGCATGGGATTAACAATATTGCAGATTATTTAATGAGAGAAAATAAAATTAATAAATCGTTTTATACTGTTATTTTAGAAAATGGAAGTATTGAAGATCTTTTAAATCTTAATATTGATAATGAACCAGTTATATCTACTGCAATATTAGATTTAATTATGAAAAATACTACTATATCACCAGTAAATATGAATGATTCTTTTGATTTTTTAATCAATACTATTTTAAGTAAAGGTATCGATATTACAATACCATCAATAAAAATAGATGATGATAGTATTTCTCTTAGTAATATAAAGTTATTTAATGATTTTAAATTAGTAGGAACATTAAATAATAGTGAAAGTAATACTTATTATATTTTAAAAGATGAAGTTTATAATGTATATTATGAAAAAGATGATAACGTTATTACGATATATAATAATAAATTAGAAATTAATTATAAAAATGGAAAAATTACATTGATATTAAAAGCTAATGGTAGTATTAAAAATATTAATGATGATTATGATTTAAAGAATGATAAAACGTATACAAAATTAAGTAGTATATTTAGTAAAGAACTTGAGGAAGATATTCTAGATCTTATTAAAGCTTCTAAAGATAATAATAGTGACTTTTTAGGAATAGGAAATTTAATATATAAAAAAGATCCAAATAAATATGAAAGTAATAAATGGAAGGAAATCCCGATAAATATTAATGTTGAATTAAATATTAATAGAAATGGACTTTTATATGAGGTGATTGAATGATTACAAAAAAGCAATATAAATTACTTAGTTTCTTTTTAAGTAGAGCTTATTTCTTGGGAACTGGTTTTTCATTATTATTATCATTAACTAAAACTGATACAATAATAGCTTTTATACTAGGAATATTGTTAGGTTATATTTTTATATTGTTATTCTATAACTTATATAGTAAAGATAATAAGATTAATTCAGTAATATTAAAGGTAGCACTAACATTATTTATTATCTTTACATTAAATGATAGTATATTCACTTTAACTACTTTAATAAATTCATTTTATTTAGTTAAGACTCCTCCATTATTAATTGCTTTAGCTATACTGCTTATTGTCTATCTAGCAAGTAGAAAAGGATTAGTAACAATAGCTAGAGTTGGAGAGATATTGTTTCCAATTGGTCTTTTTATATTTATATTTAAAATAATTGGATATACACCAATGATTAAATTAGATAATTTTGAGCCCCTATTTAATTCTAGCTTTAAAAGTATTATTTTAGGAGGATTAATTACGGCTGCATATGCAGCATTTCCCCAAATATTATTATTAAATATACCTGATTTAAATTTATCAATTAAGGAATATAGTAAAGGCTATATAAT
>CALWAM010000026.1 GCA_944373135.1 uncultured Bacilli bacterium
GTATATATTGATTCTAATGGTAACGCTTCAATAACTGAGATTTGGGACGTCTATTTAAATCAAGGGACGGAAGGATATAAGCAGTATACAAATTTGGGCAATTCAAAAATTTCAAATTTTATGGTAACTGATGATAGCTCAAAAATTTACGATTCTGTATCATATTGGAATGTTAATGGAGATTTTAATGATAAAGCATATAAAAATGGGATACGTAATATTTCTGGTGGAGTAGAATTATGTTGGGGTATTTCTAATTATGGAAATAGGATTTATACATTAAAGTATGATATAAGTAACTTTGTAACCCAATATACTGATACGCAGGGTATTTATTTTAATTTTATAAATTTGGGTCAAGTAGTAGGATATGCTAGAATAGTCATACATTCTGATATTGCTTTATCATTAGATAATGCAAGAATATGGTCTTTTGGATATAATGGAAATATTAATTTTATGGATGGTAAAATAATTTTAGATTCTTATGGGGCTTTATCGAACTCTCAATATATGGTTGGGTTAGTTAGGTTTGAATCAAATTTATTTAATACTTCTAATATTTCTAATAATTCTTTTGATGATATATATGATTTAGCAATGGAAAGTACTAATGAAGTTGCTGGAGATAATAATTATTTTAACAATCTAAATTATTTTAAAATGGTTACTGATTTTATAGGATTTTTGATAAAAATTTTGTTTCGGTTGTGCTTAAATCCACTTTTTTTAGTATTTATTTTATATGCTATTTTAAAAAAGAAAAAAGGTGTTGCTTGGATATGGGGGTCCGGGAAAAAATCTGGTTATTTAGATTTTGGAACATATGGCAAAAATTTACCGAGTGATGATAAAATTAATTATTGGAGAGAGATACCTTGTAATAAAGATATAGAAAGAGCTTATTGGGTAGCTTATAATTATAATGTTGTTCCTACTAATGAGTTAAGAGAAGGTGTGATAGGTGCTATACTGTTAAAGTGGATTAAACATGATATTATTACTGTATCAAAAACTAAAAAAGGTTTGTTTAGTTTTAAAGATAATAATTATGCGATTGATTTTAGTAACATAGAATGTGTTACTAATGAAATAGAAAATAAACTTTTAGAATTGTTAAAGGATGCAGCTGGATTGAATAAAACACTAGAGGCTAGAGAATTTGAAAAGTGGTGTAAAAAAAATTATGATAAAGTACAAAGTTGGTTTTTAAGTTTTAATAGTTTAGAGCAAATAGAATTAGAAAAACAAGGTTTAATATCTAATGAGCAAGAAGAAACAAATGGAATGTTTGGTAAAATAAAAATTATTACGGTAAAAAAAGTTAGTCCACGATTAAGAGAAGATGCAATACATTTGAAAGGTTTAAAAAAATTTCTTTTAGACTTTAGTATGATGCCAGAGCGTGAATATTTTGAAGTTCATGTATGGGAAGATTATTTGATTTATGCGCAATTATTAGGGATTGCCGATAAAGTTGAGGAACAGTTTAGTAAATTATATCCCAAATTTAATGAAGAAACAAAACTTGATATCAATTCTACAACTATAGCAATAAGAAATATGGCTTATTTAGGTTATAAAGGATATGAAGATGGAGTTCAAATGGCAAAATCACGTAATTATAGTGGATCTAGTAGAAGTTCGGGTGGTGGAGGACGTAGTTATTCAAGTGGTGGTAGTTCTTCAGGAGGATCATCTGGAGGAGGTTTTAGATAATGAAATGTAATAAATGTAATTCTGAAGTTATTATGGGAGCAGAATTTTGTGGTAATTGTGGTTGTAAAATTTCTAAAATACAAAAGAATCAAAATCATAATATAAGAAAAAATACGAAAAAAATATTTATTTTAGGATTTTTTTTCGTAGTAATCTGTATAATATCAATGTCATTTATAGTTACAAAAAACAGCAGTACATTTGATGACCCTTTTGATAATATAGATGATTTAACTTCTTTAGATGATTCAAGTTCTTCAAACGATTATAATGAAGTTAATTCTTTTGTTAAAAAAATTGAGGATGATTATAAAAATGGTATCTTATCTGAGGATGATTACATATTACAGTTGGCATATTCGATATATGATATTAACAAATTGGATAATGTTTATAAATCCATAAATTTAGATTTCAATAATCCTGTTGAATTATTTGAAAAAGCTTTTTCTATGAAAAATGATCTTTCTGATGATACATTAATCTATATATTTAAAAAGTATACTTTAAGTGATGTAATATGGGATGTTGAAGATGATATGATAGCATATAATACAAGTAATGATAAGATTTATAATTATGAAGCTAAGCCATTAATATCGGAAGAAGGAGATGTTAGTAAATTAAGTGATGTATTGTTGTCTAAAAATAATAATTTTTTAATATATTATACAACAGAAGGGAAGAATGCAATTACTAAAGAAATGGCATATGAAATATCTGACTTTTTAGAGGAAACTGTTGCTAATTATAAAAGTAAATTTGGTTTAGAATTTAATTATAAAGCACAATATGATTTTTGGAGTGATAGCGCATTAAGTAATTGTCCAACCGGAACTGCTAAAGGGAAAGCTTGTAAATTGTTGCAAAATAATGATATTGATATAAATCATTTAGATACCGCTTTGCCGGTGTTTATGATTGATACAGATGTAGAAAATACTGGTTCTTTGGGTTATTATGTTCCTCCAATTGGTAAGTTATCTGAGCTAGTAGTAAAAATATATGATATATTTGATGATCTGGAAATACAATTTGATAATATAATGTCTACTTATTCATTTCCTTTTTTCGTGGTAAGTTCATCTTTAAATGATTTTGATAATACTAAAATTGTATTGGCCCATGAATTATTTCATCATTATCAAAAATACATTTGTGGTGATGGAAAATATATTGAATGTGAAAGGAATCTATTTGCAATTGAATCGACTGCAAATTATGCTGCTAGTACAGTTGCTGGAGTTAATAAGGACGGAACATCTATTAACGGGCATGCAAAAATATATATAGATGATGTTGAATCTAGTTTAGATAAAGTTGGTTTTAAAATTCATGGAGAACGGGGACTAGGATATGGGGCTTTTATATTTGAACATAATTATGCAGCTATAGTACCAAATGGTTATAATTATTTATTTAATATGTTGAAAGTTAATGATCCTTTAAAATATCTATATGAAAATTCAAATGGTAAATATAAAGATATATTAATTACTATGGCCAAAAAAAATTTAACGCTTGATTATGATAATAAATTGCTAATTGCAAATGTAAATAATGAAATAATATATCCCAAAAATTATAAAGATATAGGAATAATAAATAATAGTCAAACTATAAATATTAATTATTCTAGTATTAATTATTATTATATTAATCCTCAAGATTATGGTATTACATCGCAATTATCTTTTAAAGGTGATTCTGATAATTTAACATTATTATTATTTGTAAAAGAAGATGGTGTGTATAAATATTTATATACTCATACCTTAACTGAAGAGTTTATTATTAATGTAGATGATTTTTGTAATTATCAGGAAGTGGCAATTGGAATAATTAATTCTGAAATATCTGGAACATTAAAATATTCTTTTGAATTAAATAATGAGGGAAATAAAGTACCAACTGTTACTGCTAATTCCTTAAATTTAATAGTATTTGAAGATGTTATTAATAAATATTCTTCGTTTGTATGTCATCAAATTGAAGAAGATGATGATAATCATAGAATAGTAATGCAAGTCAAACTTTCATTTGATAAAGATGAGAAAATTTCTGATATGTATTTTAAGAGCACAGTTCAAATGAAAAACTATGATCCAAATAATCCAGCTTTTGCAATTGCTCAAAAAGTAGTCTCGGGTTTGTTTTATGGGATAAAGGAAGAATATCAAAAGCAATTTAAACATTATAAGCTAATTACAGAAGAGAAAGACGATAGATATAGTGTAACTTTTAAAATAACTAAAAATTATTATGAAGAGTTACGTAATAATTTTAATTTATATGGTGAAGATAAGTATAGTATCATAAGAACTATGCAGTCAGAAAATTTTATTTGTAGGTATGAATAGCATAATATAATTAAAATGAAGTATTGTTTTAAACTTATATATTAGATAATAATTAAGACAATCGTGAATAATATTAAAAAATTATAAATAAAATAAAAAATTAATAAGTACTTATTTAAAATGGAGAAGTTTATGATCTTAAAAAATAACTTCTTTTTTTATTTTTCATATAATAATTTGACAAGAATATAATTTTGTGTTAGAATTTCATTTCATGTAAAAAGAGAGGAACTTATGGAAATAGATAGTGATATTAACGAATTATTAAATAAATATTTACTTGGTAAAAATATTTTAGAAGATAATTTAAAAAAATTAATAGATAATTTTGTTAAAGAACATGGCTATAACCCAATAGAACATTTTAAAAGTAGAATAAAAAGTAAAGAAAGTATTATAGATAAATTAATTAATAAGAATTTAGATATAACAATAGATAATATTGAGACTAATATAAAAGATGTCATTGGAGTTAGACTTGTTTGTTCATTTTTGACAGATGTATATGATATTGTAAATTTGATATCTAGTAAAATGGATATTAATATTATTGAAAAAAAAGATTTTATAACTAATCCTAAGGAAAGCGGTTATAGTAGTTATCATTTAATAGTTTTAGTACCTATTAAATATAAGGGAAGAAAAGATTATGTTAAAGCAGAAATACAAATTAGAACAGTAGCACAAGATTTTTGGGCATCTTTGAATCATAAAATACAATATAAATATGAAGATAAGATTCCTGAAAATATTAAAAGAGAAATGTATGAATATTCTTTAATAGTTAAGCAATTAGATAAAAGAATGGTATCATTAAAAAATGAAGTAAATGGGAGTAAGTAGTATGAATGTAGTAGAAGAAGCACTAAATTTTGCTATTAAAGCACATAAAGGACAAGTAAGAAAAGCTGATCAAAATAAACCATATATAGTACATCCAATTGATGTTAGTAAGATACTAAGCGAATATAATTTAAGTGAAGAGGTAATTGCGGCAGGTTTATTACATGATGTGTTAGAGGATACATCTTATAGTTATGAAGATATATTAAGTCTTTTTGGGGAAAAAATTGCAAAATTAGTGCTTATTGCTACGGAAGAAAATAAAAAAGATTCTTGGGAAGAAAGAAAATTAAGGACAATAAATAAAATTAAAAATTTAAATTTAGAGGAAAAGTTACTATTATGTGCAGATAAAATTAGTAACTTAGAGGATATGTTAATTTTATTTAATGTTAAAGGTAAAAAAGATTTTTCTTCATTTAAGAGAGGTGAAGAAAAACAATATTGGTATTATATTAATATTTATAATAGTCTTTCTTTAAATCATCAACATGTAATGTTTGAGAGATTAAGAGATTTAATTACTGAAGTATTTGAAAAAGAATTTTATTTTGATGATAAGAGATATTTAGAAAAAGAAATAAAAAAAATAAGTAAACTTTTTAATGATAATATTATCTATAATTATGGTATTGAAATTTATAATAGTAATAAGTTAATTGGCAAGTATAACACTCTTATAGAAGTAAAAAATTATTACGAAAAGAAATTAATGGAAATATATGGATAATGGATTAACGTTTTAAAACTAACTTTTGGTTATAACTTGTAAGTAATGTTTCATAATCTTGGTCTGAAGAAGTTATTTTTATATGATAGACTTTTCTTAATATTTCGGTTGCTAAAAAGAACAAATAGTCATTTAATTCACTGTCTTTAAAGCCTTCTAAAAAGTAAATATTTTGTTCCCAATTAGGTAGATAAGAATTAAGAATTTGAAATATTAGTTCAGCCATTTGTTTTTTATTAGCAATATGTTTATTTGTTAAAACGTTATATATTCTTTGATAAACTAATTTAATCGTGATAGCATTTATTTCTTGTTCGTATTCTTCTAATAGTTTAGATGATTGAAACTTTTTTTCATGGATGTAATAGCGGATAGAAGGCCTGCTAAACCACAGGACTTTATAGGGTTTAGACCAATTGCTGAAGTACTGTTGTTTTTAAGACCGTGCATACAGTAATTATAGATTGGTTCATTTGAATGGAGCATGAATCTTTTTTTTGCAAGAGCATGATAAACAAATTCTAAATCTTCATAGACAATTTGGGTGCTTGGCTCTTTAAATAGTTCTATTGAATCGCTAGAAAATATTTTATCTAATAATGAACATGTGGTGTTAGAAAATTCTTTTTTATCTTTTGCAAAATCAATTATGTCTTTAGACCATTTTCTACTATTAAAAGGAATTGATATGTTAGGTAAATATACAGTTAGTCGGCCATTTCCAACATCAATTTGTTGTTCTTGCCTGGCGTGACATAAATTTATATAGTTTTGGGTGTTTATGATATCGTCGCTATCAACGAAAGAAAAAAATGGCGTGGTAATAAAGTTTAATCCCATTTGACGCGCAGTTGCTGCACCTTGATTATTAGTATGGATTGCTTGGAAATTTGGATGATTTTTACAGTATTTATCAATTATTTCAGGTGTTTTGTCAGTTGAACCATCATCGATTATGATAGTTTTTATTTCCGGGTGATTTAAACTATTTAAGCATTGTTTTATGTATGCTTCTGAATTATAGGCAGGAACAATTGTAGTTAGTATCGGTTTCATAATTCCTCCTTAGTTGTTAATATTCTATCATAAAATAAATTTTATACAATAAATAATTGTTATAGATTAATGGTGTTTAATTATTAATATGACTTTTATTATTTTTTTATGGAATTATTTGAAATTAATTGGGGTGTAAGTTATAGTATATTTTAAAATTAATATTACAATTGACTACAAAATAAATATGTTTTATAATTTATATAGATAGAGTAAAGGAGAATATAAATGAAAAATAATAATAAGGGTTTTACGTTAGTTGAATTGCTTGCGGTTATTATAATATTAGCAGTTGTCGTTTTAATGGCTTTGCCAGCAGTTTTAGGTTTAATGGAAAGTAGTAGACAAAATGCCTTTAAAACTGAAGTTAACGAACTTGTAAAGATTGTGCAAAATGCTTATTCTAGAAAGTCATTATCTGGTGAAGATATTGAAACTATATCACCTACTGATGGTAAATCTTTTAGATATATGTGTATGACATTAGCGGATTTAACAAATGAAAACTATACTGAAAAGCCATACAATGATCCAGATTCAATTTATAAAGGTTATTATGAAGTGTTTGTTCCTATAGATGGAACTGGTACAGTTTATAGAATTCATTATTATAATGGAACTTATACAGCAGACGGGCTTTTATATTCATATACTGCTTCGGATGCTTATGCACCTACTTACTCTGAGCCAGGCAATGATTTTAATACCTGCCCAGCTACGAAGCCTACAGCTATACCAACTGATTAAAAGCAAGAGATTGCTTTTTTTTATGGTAATTATTAATTTTTATGATTTTGTATGCTATAATTTAGAAGAGTGATGGTAATGAAGAAAAATATTGTAAATATTTTATTAATAATAATATTAGGTGTATTTGTTTATTTTATTTTAATGAATAGTTTTTTGTTTAACTATAAAAAAGAAATGAATAATTACATGGATGAGTATTATGTTAATCGTCAAATTGAAAGTATTAATGAATTATTAAATAAATATAAAAATAACGAAAAAGTTTTAAGTAGGTTAGAAGATATAATTGATGATAATATTCAAAATTGGGTGGCTAAGTTTAATATCGATTACGATAATAATGAAGATTTAGATAAATATTATGATTTTATTATAAATTTAATTGATGAATTTATTAAAGAAGTAAGTGTTGAAGTTAATAAAGATTATAAAATAGAAAAATTATATGAATCTAAAAAAAATTATCTATTAGCTTTAGACTGTTATGATAAAAAAGATTTTAGTAGGGCTTATGAATATTTAGAGTTAGTAGATACTAATGATTCATATTTTAAAAAAGTTACTAAATTAAAAGAAAATATATATTTGGATTATATGAATAGTATTAAAAATTACGTGAATGAAAATTTAGAAGATAATTTGGATAGTTATAAGAATATTTTAAAATATTTAGAAGATGAAAAAGAAAATAGTAGTATTGATATAAGTCTTGATGAAGATTTTAAAAAATTAGAAGATCAATACATTAAATTAGTAAAAGAAAAGTATTTAGAATTAATTAATAATAATAGGGATAATTATGAAACGTCTTATGATTATGTTAAAGAAGCTATATCATTTTTGACTAGTATTAATGTAGATGCTAATGAGTTCATTCCTCTTTTAAGTGATTTGAATGGTAAGTTAGATATTAATATTACTGAATTAGAGGTTTTAGATGCTGATAACGAATGGAATCAAAAAGTATTGGCGGTTAGTGATAATAAAGATAATGTTTATAAAGAAGCAATTGTTTTAAAGAAAAGTGATAATACTAAAAGTAGTATTAGTTATAATTTAAATGGTAAATACAAAAGTTTAGAAGGAACTATAGGGATATTTAGTTTAGATAGTAGTAATGATAAGAGTACGGGATATATTAAAATATATGGAGATGATAAATTACTATATACAAGTAAAAAGTTAAATCAAGATAGTAATTGTGTAGAATTTAATATAGATGTTCATAATATAAATGTATTAAGAATAACTGGATATATTACTTATAGTAATAGTAGTAAGATTTTAGAAGACTTTTTAATTATTGGAAATACGAGCTTAGAAAGTGAGTGATATCATGAAAAAAAAAGAAATTGATGTGAAAGGAGTTAATGAGGTAATTGATATAGCTAAAAAAATATTAAATATATTATATGTTGTGATGGTAGTTGGGATTATCTTTTTAGGAACTTTGTTAATCAAAGAATGGGGTATATTAACTTTTGTTTTAACAATCTTAAAAGTAGCCACACCATTTTTTATTGGATTTGTTATTGCGTGGCTTTTTAATCCCTTAGTATGTAAATTAGAAAAAAAAGGACTAAGAAGAGGTTTTGCTACGGTAATTGTATATATAGTTTTTTTAGTTTTATTATTTTCTTTCTTTTATTTATTGATTCCTACAATATATAGACAAATTAATGAACTTATATCGTCATTACCTAGTATATTTACGAGTGTGGAAGAATGGTTAAATAATATATTTAATAATTTTAATAATGTAGATTTTATTGATTATAATAAAATAGAAGATAATATTTTAAATAGTATTAAAGAATTTGGAAATGGGATAACTGAGAATTTACCAACTTTATTAATGAATAGTATTGGAGCAATATTTTCAGGGTTGGGAACTCTTGCTATTAGTTTAGTAGTGGGATTATATATGCTTTTAGACTTTGACGGAATAACTGATCATTTAATGAAATTTATTCCTAAAACTCATAAATTTGAAATTAGAACTTTAATTGAAAATATTGGCGAAGAGTTAAGAAAATGTGTTCATGGGACATTATTTGTCGCTATTTGCGTAGGTATTTTTGATTCAATTGGTTTTATGTTTGTTGGATTACAAGCCCCAGTATTATTTGGTATATTATGTGGAATAACTGATTTAATTCCGTATATTGGTCCATATATTGGGGGTATAGCAGCAGTAATTGTTGGTTTTTCGCAAAGTTATGTTATTGGAATTATTGTTATTGTAATAGTAGTTGTTGTACAATTACTGGAAAATAATGTTTTACAGCCGCTTGTAATGAGTAAAACTATGAAATTACATCCAGTAACGATTATGATAGGTTTGTTGATTTTTGGTAATTTCTTTGGTATAGTAGGTATGGTTTTAGCAACTCCAACCATTGCACTTGTAAAAGTTATTTATCGTTTTTTTGCAAGTAAATATGATTGGTTTAACAGTGATTTATTTTAAATAGAGGAGTTAGTATGAGAGTATTTTTAATATCTGGCAAAGCTGGAGTAGGAAAAAATGAAGTAGCTAAATTAATTAAGGAATATTATAATGAGAAAGAAATGAGTACAGTAATTACTTCTTTTAGTAAATATTTAAAAATGTATGCAAGGGAAATGACGGATTGGGATGGTAAAGAAGAAACTAAACCTAGACACTTTTTGCAAACATTAGGAAGTGTGATAAGAGAAGATATGAAATGGCCGTATTTCTTTATTGATAGAATGTTTAAGGATTTGGAAATATATGATAGATATTTTGATAATGTGGTAATTAGTGATGTAAGATTAATTGAAGAAATAAGAATGTTTAAATTAGAAGTGGAAAATTGTATTAGTATACATGTTATTGGTAACCAAAGTGATAAATTAACTATTGAAGAGCGTAATCATATTACCGAAGTAGAATTAGACAATTATAAGGGATTTGATTATGTAATTGAAAATTATGATTATAGTAAATTAAAAAGTAGTGTATATAAAATATTGGGGGAAGTAAAATGAATTTAAAAGATTTATATATTAATTTTTTTGTTAGTAAGGGTCATAAACAAATACCTAGTGCTCCAGTAGTACCAGAAAATGATCCTTCTGTCTTATTTAATACGGCAGGGATGCAACCTTTAATACCTTATTTATTAGGAGAAAAGCATCCCTATGGTAAAAGATTATGTGATTATCAAAAATGTATTAGAACTAATGATTTAGATGAAGTAGGTGATACTACTCATCATACTTTTTTTGAAATGTTAGGTAATTGGAGTTTAGGGGATTATTTTAAAGAAGAAAGTATAGAATATAGTTTTGAATTTTTAACTAAAGTATTAAATATTCCTATTAATAGATTAGCAGTTACGATATTTAAAGGGAATGATAGTATCCCAGAAGATAAAGTATCTTATAATAAATGGGTAAGTTTAGGAATAAGTGAAAAAAGAATTCATAAAACTACCGAAGATAATTTTTGGATTGCTGGAGAAACTGGGCCATGTGGACCTGAT
>CALWAM010000027.1 GCA_944373135.1 uncultured Bacilli bacterium
AGCAAAAATTATTGGTTTACTTCATGATTATGGAAGATTTACGCAAATAAAGGTATATAATACTTTTAACGATCTTAGTAGTATGGATCATGCTAATTATGGAGTTAAATTATTATTTGATGATAATCATATAAGAAACTTTATAAATGATAATAAGTATGATGATATTATTAAGTTTGCTATAAAAAATCATAATAAATATGATATAGAAAGTTGTGATAATGAAGAAGCAATTAAACAAGCGAAATTAATTAGAGATAGTGATAAAGAGGATATATTATTTATTTATACTAAAACTGATTACTTTGTTTATAAGCACAATGAATTAGGTATAAGTAGTAAAGTTTTAAATAAAATATATAATCATGCTTTAGTTGATAATAAAGATGTAGATAACGATAATGACTACGTATGTCAAATTTTTTCTTTTGCATTTGATATTAATTATGATATTAATGTTAGGCAAATACGTGAATATTTGAAATTATTTTATGAAAAAGTAAATGATAACAAGTTTGATGATATTTATAAAGAAGTAGATGAGTATTTAGAAAGTAGGTTAGAAAATGTTAGATAAAAAATATAATCATTTATTAGTTGAAGAGAATAAATATGAGACTTGGAAGAATAAAGGCTATTTTAAGAGTGGTGATAAAGATAAAGATCCATTTTGTATTGTTATTCCGCCACCTAATGTAACTGGTAAGCTTCATTTAGGACATGCTTGGAACTTATCTTTACAAGATATAATTATTAGATATAAAAGGATGCAAGGCTTTGATTGTTTGTGGTTACCGGGTATGGATCATGCGGCGATTGCAACCGAAGCTAAAGTTGTAGCAAAATTAAAAGATGAAGGTAAAGATAAAAGGGAAATAGGCAGAGAAAATTTCTTAAAAGAATGTTGGGACTGGAGTAAAAAATATGGAAATAATATTCATAATCAATGGGCTAAAATAGGGATTTCAGTTGATTATGACAAAGAACGTTTTACTTTAGATGAAGGTCTTAGTAAAGCCGTAACTAAAGTGTTTGTTGATTATTACAAGGAAGGATTAATATATCGAGGAGAAAAGATAATTAACTGGGATCCTAAAGCTATGACGGCTTTATCTAATGAAGAAGTTATTTATAAGGATGTAGAAGGAGCTTTTTATTATTTAAAATATTATCTTGAAAATAGTGATGATTATTTAGAGGTTGCAACTACTAGACCAGAAACGTTATTTGGAGATGTAGCTGTTGCTGTTAATCCTAATGATTCTAGATATAAAGATTTAATTGGTAAGAACGTTGTTTTACCTATAGTAAATAGATTAATTCCAATAATAGGGGATGAGCATGCTGATCTGGAATTTGGTACCGGCGTTGTTAAAATTACACCAGCTCACGATCCTAATGACTTTTTAGTAGGGGAAAGACATAATTTACCAAGAATTATTTGTATGAATAAAGATGCAACAATGAATCATGAAGCCGGTATTTATGAGGGATTAACTAGAGAAGAAGCAAGAGTTAAATTAGTTAAAGATTTAAAAGAACAAGATTTATTAATTAAAGTTGAAAAAATGGTTCATAGTGTAGGACATTCGGAAAGAACTGGAGTTATGGTAGAACCAATGTTATCTAAACAATGGTTTGTAAAAATGGATTCTTTAGCTAAGAATGTGTTAAATAATCAAAAAGATAAAGATAAAAAAGTTAATTTTGTTCCTAAAAGATTTGAAAAAGTTATGAATCATTGGATGGAAATTAGTTATGATTGGTGTATTTCAAGACAATTATGGTGGGGACATAGAATACCAGCTTGGTATAAAGATGATCAAGTATATGTTGGGGAAACAGCACCTAAAGAAGATGGTTGGATACAAGATGAAGATGTTTTAGATACTTGGTTTTCAAGTGCTTTATGGCCTTTTAGTACTTTAGGATGGCCAGATAAGGAAGGAGATTATCAAAGATATTATCCGACTAATGTCTTAGTTACAGCATATGATATTATATTCTTCTGGATATGTAGAATGACGTTCCAAGGTCTTAAAATTACTGGAAAAAGACCATTTGAATATTGTTTAATCCATGGACTTATTCGTGATAATAAGGGAAGAAAAATGTCTAAGAGTTTAGGTAATGGAATTGATCCAATGGATATGATTGATAAATATGGAACTGATGCTTTAAGATATTATTTAACTACTAGTGTTAGTAATGGTACTGATTTAAGATTTGATGAAGAAAAATTAGCTAGTACGTGGAATTTTATTAATAAATTATGGAATGCTTCAAGATTTGTTTTAATGAATATTGAAGACTTAAATAATGAGAATTATACTTTAAATAATTTAAAAGATGAAGATAAATGGATATTAACAAAATTAAATAATTTAATAAAAGTAGTTACTAAGAATATGGAACGTTATGATTTTAATATCGTTGGAGCTGAACTTTATAGTTTTATTTGGAATGATTTTTGTGATAATTATATTGAATTTGCTAAATTTAGTTTAAGTGATTATACAACTAAATCAGTTCTTCTTAAAGTATTAACTAATATTCTTAAATTATTACATCCATTTATGCCTTATGTAACTGATGAAATCTATAATATGTTGCCTATTAAAGAAGAAAATATTATGATTAGTTCTTATCCTAAATATAATAAAAATGAAATATTTAATGATGAAGTAAATATTATTAATTCTAAGTTGGAATTTATTAGAATATTTAGAAATGTTAAACTAGAAAATAAAATAGGTAAAGATTATGAGATAAAGGTTAATACTAAAAATGATTATGATTTAATCTTTAAAGTATTAAAAATTAAGGATGATATGATAATTGAATCAAGTAATAAAACAAAATTTAATGTTAAGTATCAAGATTATGACATAGATATTTATTATGAAATGAATCTTACACAAGAAAATTTAGAACTTAAACAAAAACAAATTAATTCTTTAAAAGAAAGTATTGAAAGACGGAAAAAATTGTTAGCTAATGCTAATTATGTTAATAAAGCTCCTAAACATTTAGTAGAAAAAGAAAGAAATACTTTAAAAGAAGAAGAAGAAAAATTAAAATTATTGGAGAACTAATATGCAAGATGTAGTAATTATTGGGGCTGGTCCTGCTGGTTTATTTGCGGCTTATGAGCTTATAAGTCATAATTCTAAATTAAAGGTAACTTTATTAGATCAAGGATATTTAGCATATAATCGTCATTGTCCAATGAATGAGAAAAAAATTCCATGTGTTAATTGTAAACCTTGTAATATTATGTCTGGATATGGTGGAGCAGGGACTTTTAGTGATGGTAAGCTTAATTTTATACCTAAATTAGGTAAAAGTAATTTATATAAGTATATGAGTATTAGTGAAGCTGAAGAATTAATTGATTATACAGAAAAGATATTTACTAAATTTAATATGGATAGTGAAGTATATCCAAGTAATATAGAAGAAGCTTTAAAAATTAAAGAAATGGTTGTTCAAAATGGTGCTAATTTATTAATTATTAGGCAAAAACATTTAGGTAGTGATAATCTTCCTAAGTATATTAATGATTTTACTGAATATTTAAAGAGTAAAGGCGTAAACATATTAGAATGTTGTGAAATTTATGATTATATAAAAGAAGATAATTATTATTGTTTAACAGGTAAATATAAGAATAGAGATTATAAAGTACATGCTAAAAATATTATAATTGCTCCAGGAAGAACTGGTGCAAAGTGGATTCAATTACTAGCTGATAAACATAATATACCATATGTTTCTCAAAGTATTGAAATAGGGGTAAGAGTTGAAGTTAGAAAAGAAATTTTAGATAGTATAACTAGTATTATATATGATCCAAGTATTTTTATTAAAACTAAAACTTATGATGATGAAATAAGAACGTTTTGTACTAATCCGGGGGGTTATGTAACAAAAGAAAATTATTATGGTTATATATGTGTTAATGGTCATGCTTTAAAATCTAAAAAAAGTAATAATTCTAATTTTGCTTTTATTTCAAAGATTAATTTAACGGAACCAGTAACTAATACTAGAGAATATGGGGAATCTATTGCTAAAATAGCTAATACTTTAGGGGGTGGTAAGCCTATTGTTCAAACTCTTAAAGATTTAAAAAGAGGAAGAAGAAGTACGGAATCTAGAATTAATAAAGGATTTATAGAACCAACTCTTAAAGATTGTGTTGCTGGAGATTTAGCATTAGTAATGCCTCATAGAATAATTACTAATATTTTAGAAGGGTTAGAAACTTTAAATAAAATAATTCCTGGAGTTGCTAATGATGATACATTATTATATGGACCAGAAATTAAATTTTTTAGTAACGAAATAAAAACTGATAATAATATGAAATTACATAATGAAAATATTTATTTTGTTGGTGATGGAGCTGGGAAAGCCGGTAATATCGTTACTGCAGCAGCTACTGGTATTATAGCTGCCCAAAATATTTTAAATAATAATAAATAATATTAAATTTTTTTAAAAAGTTGTAATTGATTTTTTTATTAACATTAATAAAAAAAGGAACTTTTAAGTTCCAGTTGTTATAGAGAATTTATTTTAAATTAAGTTAATTCGTCTAATATATAGGATGGATTAACTTTTTTTAATACTTGAATTCTTCCATCAGTATATGTTTTTTTTCTATTTTCTTTTTTCTTTTCTTTTTCATCTTGTAACATAATAAAATATTTTAATAAGCGATTTCTTAAGTTTTCATCTTTAGGTATAGCAGGTAAATTTAGATGAACTAAAGAATTAACTATAATTTGTATTATTATATCTTCTTGTTTCTCGCTAGCTAATATTGGTTTATTACATATATCTTCATATAAATCAGAATATATTAAACAAATAGTATAATTTTGTAATTTTCTTTTGGTATAAAAATCATAGCCCATTTTATTTAATGCACCAATAGGATCAAAATCATTTAAAAAATACATCCAAGTATAATTTAAAGCATCAGAATCATTACATCCATTACTAATATAATAATTATATAAATTAACTACTGTATTTCTTAGTATTTCATTAATAGATATTACTTCAACTTCTAAGGCTTTATTTTCTAATTGTGTTAATTTATTTTGTTCGCTATTTTCATATATTTTTTTTCCATTAATATAATATCTTCTATTATTTAATTCACTTTCAAAATAGGATTTTATCAAAGATATTCCAAAATCTATATTTTCTTTAAATAAATTAATTATATCTTCTAAAGAAGAATTTTGAATAAATTTAATAACTGGATTTTTTTTATCATATTCATAGACCATAAAGGTACTTGATAAGAATGATATGATTTTTTCTAGGTTTATTTCATTTTTATTGGCAAGATTAATTATATATGAATATAACTCTCTTAATATAGTATTAGTTAAAATAGAATCGCTATGACTTTTAAAATAATCAAAATCACTGATTACATTGCCATTTTCATCAAAAAAGGATAAGTCAAAATCTTCGATATCAACATTTCCCCATTTTGTAAGATAATCACCATAAATATCTATAATATTACTTATAAAAAACTCTCTATAATTCATATAAGGACCCCCTGTAAGTTATTATTATATAAAAAAAATTATATAAGATAAAGTAAAATATGTAATTAGTATTAAATATGGATAGAGATTTAGTATCTAATTTATAATTTGGGTAATAATTATTATATAATTGGTAATTAGTGTGTTATAATTTTTAGGAGGTGTTAATAGTGTTATCTAGCAGTTATAAAGATCTTAGTGGGGTTCCAGATTTTATAAGTAAAGAGTATAGAAAAAAAGAGAGCAAATATTGTTTATGCATTCCAGTGATAAATGAAGGAGAAAAAATAAAAAAAGAATTAATAAGAGCAAAGAAAGCAGGAGTAAATAAAGTTGTTGATATTATCATATGTGATGGGGATTCTAGTGATGGAAGTTTAGATGATGATTTATTGCTTGAGCTTCAGGTTAATACGGTATTAGTTAAAAAAAGTTATGGTAAACAAGGGGCTCAACTGAGAATGGGATTTTATTGGTGTTTAAATCGTGGTTATGAGGGGATTATCACAATTGATGGAAATAATAAAGATAGTATAGAAGATGTATATAAGTTTGTGCAAAAATTAGAAGAAGGGTATGACTTTGTTCAAGGTTCTAGATTTATTAAAGGAGGTAAGGCTATTAATACTCCGATATCTAGACTTTTATCAGTTAAATTAATTCATGCTCCAATTATTTCGCTTACAGCGGGGAAGAAATTTACTGATACTACTAATAATTTTCGAGCTTATAGTAAAAAATATTTAATAGATAAGCGTGTTTTTCCATTACGAGATATTTTTGTTAGTTATGAATTGCTAGCATATTTATCGGTGAGAGCTTCTCAATTAGGAATGAAAGTATGTGAAATTCCAGTTACAAGAAAATATCCTAAAAAGGGGAAAACTCCTACTAAAATTAGCTTTTTTAAAGGTAATTGGGAATTGTTTAAAGTTTTAGTAAATAATTTGTTTGGTAAATACAAGGTTAAGGGATAATTTATGAAATATGATAAAATTATAATAGGTGCTGGTATATATGGCTTATATGCGGCTTTATATTGTGGTAAAAAAGGGGAAAGAGTTATTGTTTTAGAAAAAGAAAGCGAAGCTTTTTCGAGGGCTACTTAC
Organism: uncultured Bacilli bacterium; assembly: GCA_944373135.1. GTDB lineage: Bacteria > Bacillota_I > Bacilli_A > RF39 > UBA660 > CALWAM01. The sequence goes on from CALWAM010000027.1 coordinate 6,683, forward strand.
GTTAATCAAGCACGTGTTCATATGGGATATCATTATCCGCGTTCTCTTTCAACCGCGATAAAGTCAGCCGGGTATTTTGAAAGATTTAATAAAGATTATGGCTTTTCAATATTAAGTGATTTTGATCAAGTATATGCGACTTCAACTAATTTTTCTTGGACAAATGCGAAGCAATTTAAAAAGTTTTGTCAAAATGCTAATATTAAATGTGAAGAATTACCTACTAGTAAATATTTTAAGGATAATGTTTGTGATGGATGTTTTTTAACAAAAGAGTATACATATGATGCGCAAATATTAAAAGAATATTTTTTAAAAGAAATTAATAAATACAAAAATATCATTATAAAATATGACGTTAAGATTGAAAAAATAAAAAAGAATGATACTGTTTATGAAATAGTTGATGATAATGATAATATTTACAAAAGTTCTTATGTTTTAAATGCAACTTATGCTAGTGTTAATCAAATATTAGAAAAACTTGGGTATGATAAATTTAAAATAAAGTATGAATTATGTGAAATTATATTGTGTACGGTATCTGATAATTTTAAAAATGTTGGTATTACAGTTATGGATGGACCTTTTTTTTCGTTAATGCCTTTTGGGAAAACTGGATATCATTCTCTTACTTCAGTAACTTTTACTCCACATAAAACTTCATATGAGCCTTTGCCTACTTTTGAATGTCAAAAAAATAATGGAGATTTTTGTTCACCTATATCGTTAGGGAATTGTAATAAATGTAAAAATAAACCGGAAAGTGCTTGGCCTTATATGGCTAATTTAGCTAAAAAATATTTAAAAGATGAATATGAGTTTAAATATGTAAAATCTTTATATTCAATGAAACCGATATTGATGGCATCAGAAATTGATGATTCAAGACCGACAGTTATTAAAGTTTTTACTAAAAATCCTACTTTTGTGAATGTATTATCGGGTAAAATTAATACTATATATGATTTAGATGAGGTGTTATAGATGGATAAGGAAAAGAATTTTATTTCAGCGGTTGTATATGTTTGTAATAATGAAGATACGATAAAAGAATTTCTAGAAGAGTTGGTTAAATTATTAAAATCAAATTTTATGAAATATGAAATTGTTTGTGTTAATGATTATTCTCAAGATAATTCTGTAAAAGTAATTAAAGATATTGCATGTAAATTTCCTGATGCACATATAACTATTATTAATATGAGTTATTATCAAGGATTAGAATTAGCTATGAATGCGGGAGTTGATTTAGCAATTGGAGATTATGTTTATGAATTTGATAGTGTGAATATTGATTATGATATTAAAATTGTTATGGATGTTTATAAAAAATCATTAGAGGGATATGATATTGTTAATGCTGTAGCAAATAACAAAAAAAGGTTAAGCTCTAGAATTTTTTATGCAATATTTAATCATTTTAGTAATAGTCAATATCGAATTCAAACTACGACATTTAGAATATTATCTAGGAGAGCAATTAATCGGACTAATTCAATTAATGAAACAATTCCTTATCGAAAGGCTATTTATGCTAATTCTGGGTTAAAACTTGCGACGATTGTTTATGATGTTAAAAATGGGAAGAATAAGAAAGTGATGCTTAAAGGAAGAGGAAAAACAGCAATTGATGCCTTAGTTTTATTTACCGATGTTAGTTATAAATTTACATTTATGATGTCGATAATAACGATGATTATAGCTATTTTAGTGTTTGCTTATACGATATTTGTTTTTGTTAGTAGTTCACCAATAGAGGGATGGACGACTATAATGTTATTTTTGTCTTTCATTTTCTTTACAATTTTTGCAATTTTATTAATTATTATTAAGTATTTATCAATAATAGTTAGTTTAATATTTAAAAATTCTAGATATTTAATTGAATCGATTGAAAAATTGAATTAGGAGAATAGTTATGATTAATTCATTAAGAAAAAATGGTAAAGGTATTATATTAATGGTTTTATCATCTTTATTTGTTTGTATTGGCCAATTATTTTGGAAATTATCTTTAGGTAGTAATATAATTTATTTATTAATAGGATTTATATTATATGGTTGTGGAGCATTAATTATGATTTATGCTTATAGATTTGGAAAGTTGTCAGTTTTACAACCGGTTTTAAGTATTAATTATGTATTTACATTATTATTAGGATATTTTGTATTACATGAAGCTATGAGTTTATTAAAATTTTTAGGAATAATAATAATTATTATAGGTGTAATTTTAATAGGTGGTGATACAAGTGATATATCTTAATTATATTTTATTATTGATAATGACTTTATTAGGATCTTTTGCATCTTTTTTCTTAAAAAAGTCTTCAAGTAGTAATGGAGTTTTATCATTACTAAAAAACATTAATTTATATGTTGGAGCATTTTTATATTTATTATCAGCTATTATAAATATTTATATATTAAAGTATTTACCTTATTCGGTTGTATTACCGCTTACTTCTATTACTTATTTATGGACTATGATAATTTCATTAAAACTATTAAATGAACGAATTACTAGTAAAAAAATATTAGGAGTATTATGTATACTTATGGGAGCTGTATTAATAATAAAATAGTTATATATATTTAGAATGGAGATTATTTATGAAAATTGGGGCTAAAAGAAATTTATTGGGTATATTAGTTTCTACTTTAATAAGTATTATATTGATAGTATTACTTATGACTAATTATTTTACACATGGTTTTTATTCTGGAACTACAAATATTGAAGATATTGAAAAGTCAGATATAAGTTATGTTGAATTATCTGATGATGGTTATGAAATTCAATTTAAACCGGAAAGTGAATTATTAGCGGGTTTTGATATGATTTTTTCTAATATAGATAATAATGGGATTATTGTGTTAGAAATTAAAGATGTATCTGGTAAGACTGTTGATACGTTATCTGTGGATACTAAGTTGCTTGCTAATGAAAAGTATTATAAATTTTATTTAAATAATAAATTATCTGAAAATGAAGTATATACATTAAAAATAACGGCTAAAGATTGTGTTAAAAATCCAGAGTTAATATTTGTTAATAATTATGGGGGAAATGGCAAGGTAACTGATAGTTTATTAATGGGATTTGGCTATGCAAAATATACCTTTAATATTGGCGAGAGAATACTTTTAAGTTTAGTTATTGTTGCAATTTGGCTATTTTTATTAACCTCTTTAGGAAAATGGAAGTGGTTAAAGAAAAATGGCCAATTTATAGTGATATCAATCTTATTAGTAGTGTTATTAGCTTGGAATTATGAATTTAATACATTTAATGGAGATAATACAACGTTTGATACTTTTCAAGCTGATTCTGAATCTCTAGTAATTGGGGCGATAGAAGCTGAAAAAAATGGGGTTTATAATCGATATGGTTTAGGTTTTTATGATAGTACTTCTAATAAACTTGATTATTATACTTCACAATATGGTTTACAAGGTAAAGTATTTATTTTTCTAGAAAAAATTACTGACTATAGTATTACTTATGATTTTTTGCATTTCTTATGTAGCTTTGCGGCAGCAATAACATTTTTGTTGATAGTTATATTTATTGCTAAAAAATATAATCGATTAATGGCGGGATGTTTCTATTTTACTTTTTTGTTATCACCATGGATAGTTAATTTTGCCAGAAATTTATATTGGGTAGAATTCACATGGTTTTTACCCGTATTATTTGGTCTTATTTGTTCATGTTTTATTAATAAGAAAATAGTAAGAGTAGGGTGTTATATTGCTACATATATTAGTATTTTGATTAAGTGTTTATGTGGATATGAATATATTTCAACAATAATGCTTGCTACGATAAGTTTTTTATTAGTAGATTTAGTTAATTCTTTAATTTTAAAAGACAAATTACAATTAAAAAAAGTGTTTAAAAGTATTATAATTATGGGAATTATGTGTTTATTAGGATTTGTTAGTGCTATTAGTATTCATGCATTTTTAAGAGGAGATGGAAATATTATAAATGGAATAAATTCTATTATTCAAAATGATCTTTTTAGAAGAACGAATGGCGGCAATTTAAATGATTTTGATGTTGTTTATTGGCCTTCTCTTAAT
>CALWAM010000028.1 GCA_944373135.1 uncultured Bacilli bacterium
TATCAAATTTCGTGTGTTTTCAGTATGTATTAATATATCATAAAAATTAGTAGTTGACAAATCTTAGAATGTCATAGAAAGATATAAAAAATCTCACCTAAGTGAGAATTTAAATTTTTAATAAAGATTGTAATTTTTTGATTACTTTTTTTTCAATTCTAGAAATATATGACTGACTTATACCTAGTTTATCGGCGACTTCTTTTTGAGTATATTCTTTTGTATTATTTAAACCATATCTAAGAACCATTATTTCTTTGTCACGGGATGGTAATGATGATAACTCTCTTTCTAATAGTTCTTTGTTTATTTTATTTTCATATTCTTTAATAACTATATCTTCATCAGTGCCAAGGATATCTTCTAGATGTAATTCATTTCCTTCGGAATCATAATTTAAAGCATCTTCAAAAGATATTTCACTTTTACGGCGTTTATTTTTTCTTAAAAACATAAGTATTTCATTAGCTATACAACGTGATGCATAAGTAGCTAGTTTAATATTCTTATCTATTTTATAAGTATTAATACCTTTTATTAAACCAATAGACCCAATACTTACTAAGTCCTCAATATCATAGCCGGTGTTTTCGTATTTTTTAGCTAAGAAAACAACCAGTCTTAAGTTATGTTCAACTAATTTATTACGGGCAAATTCATCGCCATTTTGAGCTTTTATTAAATAAGATAGTTCTTCTTCTTTACTTAATGGTGGGGGTAGTATATCAGTACTACCAATAAAAAAACAATCATTGTATTTAGCTTTCAACCAAGTTAATATTTTTTTTATTATATTTTTCATATATTCTCCTTTAATAGTTCATTATTTAAAATACAATTTATACCATCAAAGCCAAATTCTTCTTCACTAATGCCAATTAAGTATTTATCTAATTTTTGATTATTAATAATAATATATTTAGGTTTAATACACGGAAGTAAGCTATGATGATTAAGGGTATTATAAGGAACTAAAATAGGACTTCTAATATTAATATTACTATCTAATAATTTTTTAGATAGTAATATTATTGGTTTATGGGAATAAGGATCTTTTAAACGATTGCCTGTATCTAAAAAAGCATTGGTTTTAATAATTTTATTATTATTAAAACAGATAGATATTTCATAATAATAATTATAATTCATTTTAAGTTCTTTACTTTGTTTGTAATAAATTAATAATATAATTGGGCTTAGTAAAATAATTAAAATATAATTTAAAGTCAATGTACTTAAACTATTATAATTATTATTTAGATAGTAAACAAAGCCACCGAGCAATATGCTAGTAGTATAAAAATAAAATAAGTTATTTATAAAATACTTTTTATTGCCTAAATTAAAGGCGATTATGATAATTAATATACTTAATATTATTTTTAAAATAAATAATATTAAGGCATTTATCTTAAAAAAAACAATAAAGGTGCTTAAACTTCCAACTAAACCGCCGAGGATTAAACGGAAAAATTTGGTGTTTCTTTTTAATGTTATACTAACAATAAATAAAAGTAAGGTATCTAAAGAAAAGTTTAAGAACCATAATAAATCAAGATAGATTACCATAATATCACCTACCTTGATTATATAAAATTATATTTAAATAAAATGTCAAAAAAACTACTAATTTTATTAGTAGTCATCATGATTTCTTAAGAACGGCGGAATATCAATATCATCGTCATCATCAATATTTCTTCTTAAGTAATCATTCTTATCGTATGAATCATCACTCTTTTTATCATCAAAGCCAGTAGCTATAACAGTTACTATTACTTCATCATTTAAATTTTCATTAATAACTGCACCAAATATGGTATTAATATCAGTATTAGCAGCACTTCTTACTACTTCAGCGGCATCTTCAGCTTCAAATAAAGTTAAAGAATTTCCGCCCGTAATATTAATGATTGCATCAGTAGCTCCATCAATGGTAGTCTCAAGTAAAGGAGAAGCAACGGCTTGTTTAGCAGCTTCAATAGCTCTATTTTCACCTACTCCCATACCTATACCGATTATAGCATTACCACGGTGAGCCATAACAGTTTTAACGTCGGCAAAGTCTAAGTTAACAAGACCTGATACTGCAATAAGATCAGATATTGATTGAACACCACGACGTAAGACGTTATCTACTTCACGGAAAGCTTCTAACATTGGAGTTGTTTTATCAATTATATCTCTTAAGCGATCATTTGGGATAACGATTAAAGTATCAACATGCTTTCTTAATTCTTCTAATCCTACTTCAGCATGTTCCATTCTTTTTCTTCCTTCAAACTTGAATGGTTTAGTAACTATACCAACGGTTAAGGCGCCTAAATTTTGAGCAATTTCAGCGATAACTGGGGCAGCTCCAGTTCCTGTTCCACCACCTAAACCACAAGTAACAAAGACCATATCAGCGCCTTCTAAAGCTTCTTCTATTTCTTTTTTACTTTCTAAAGCCGCTTCTCTACCTACTTCCGGATTAGCTCCAGCTCCCAATCCTTCAGTTATAGATGCCCCAATTTGCAGTTTAGTTTCGGCTTTACTAACATTAAGTACTTGTAAGTCAGTGTTAGCAACTATGAAATCTACTCCTCTTAATCCAGATTCAATCATACGGTTGACAGCGTTACATCCGCCGCCACCGACACCGATGACTTTTATTTTAGCTATTTGATCAGTTTCCATTTCGTACATAATACACTCTCCTTAATTATCAAAGAAATAGCAAAATATCTTTCCTAATACTGTATTATCATGAATACTAGTAGATTTATTTATTCCACTAAATTCTTCTTGTTCTTCTATTGTAAATATTGAATAATCTTTATCTTTTAATTTAGCTTTTTTGTGATATAACTTAATTAATCCTAAGCTTGATGAAAATTTATTGTGTCTAGCTCCAATTTCTTTAATATTGCCTAAAATTACCTTATGGCCAAAAACTTCTTCTAGTAATAAACTAAAATCAGTCATTTCAGTAATACCACCTGTTATAATTATATAACTTATTTCCTTTTTTGTTAAGAGGGTAATTTCTTTTTTTGCTTGAGATAATATTTCTATTAATCTACTCATAACTATTTCACTTAATTGATATTGGTCAATAATAATATTTTTACTATCCTTATCAGTAACTTCTCTTTTATTTTTTATATCAGCTAAACGATTATGAGCAAGTGCTAAATTTTCTTTTAACTCTTTAGCAAGTGTTTTAGGTATTTTATATATATAAGAAATATCATTATCAATATTATTACTTCCTACATCTAAGTTTTTAGTATTAGTTAATACTCCTTTATTAAATATAGCTAAAGAAGTAAGGCTTGCACCAATATTAATTACAGCTCCTAATGAAGAATCTGTTTCGGCAGTCTTAAATTCGTGATAATCGCCCTCCACTTGATAAAATATATCTAGAACTTCAATATTTAATTCTTCTAAACATTCAATTATAGGATATACCATTTGCTTAGGAGCAATTGTCGCAATGGTTTTAGCACTTAATTTGTTAGCTAAAGAATTTTTAGGATTGTTAGTTTTTTGATTATCATCTATTTGAAAAGCTATAGGAGTTATATTTACTAATTCCATATTATTAGGTATTTTATGATGAATTGATTTTTCGATAACTTTTATTATATCACTAGAACGAACAACTTTATCTTCGCTTTCAATCTCAATACTGGCTTCATTTACAATAAATTCATTACCTTGACTAGGTACGGTAGTAATAAGCTTCTTTATTTTTTGGCCAAGGATAGTTTCTACATCATTAATAACTTTTTTAAGTGAATCTTTTACAGCGTTTTTATCAACGATAATTCCTTTTTTTACTCCTTTACTACTTTCTTCAGATACCGCTAATATATTAAGTTTATCTTTTATCATTTCTCCTACTACTAATTTAATAGTATTAGTTCCAACATCTAAACTGGCCATTATTTTTCTCATCAAATTCACTTATCCTTCTTAATTTATTATACATAAAAGAATTATTTAACGCAAGTAGTTGTTAATTAAAAAAAGATATAGAAAACTCTATATCCTTTCAATAACAGATTTACATCTAGAACATATATTGCCATCTTCTAAATGATCAACATAATTCCAGCATCTATTACATTTCTTACCGGTACTTTTTCTTACTTCAACATCTTCGATATCATTAACAAATTCAACTTTGGAAACAATAAATAATTGATGTAAGCAATTTCCTAGTTTATTAATAATATTTTGATATTTATCAGCATTAATCTTAACTATTGCTTCTAGTGATGAACCAATTATTTTGGTATCATCACGAGCAATAGATATTTGTTTGTTAACAGTTTCTTTTAGTTTAAAGAATTCATCAAATAGTTTAAAGATTTCTTCTGAATCATTATATTTTAATACTTCTGGCATATCTGTTAAATGAACACTTTCTAATTTATCACCAGGAATAAGTTTATAAACTTCTTCCGTAGTATAAGGTAAAAGTGGAGCTAATAAACGAGTTTCATTATTAAGAATATGATATATAACGGTTTGAACACTTCTTCTTACTAAAGAGTATTGGCTTTCAATATATAAAATATCTTTAGTAAAATCAAAATAGAAACTAGAAAGAGTTGTTGAAACAAAATTATTTGTTAGTTTATATATTTCTTGAAAGTTATAATTTTCATATTCTTTTAAAACTAGTGATGTATATTTATTTAATTCATTCATTAAATATTTATCATATAAAGGCATATCATCATATGCAACTAAATCTTTTTTAGGGTCAAAATCTTTTAAATTACCTAACATAAATTTATAGGTATTTCTTATTTTACGATGAGTTTCTTTTACTTGTTTAATTATATCATCACTTATTTTAGCATCTTCAGTATAATCAACTGAGGCTGTCCACCATCTTAGGATATCTGATCCATGTAGTCTAATAATATCAGATGGAGCTATGACGTTACCTAAGCTTTTACTCATTTTATTACCTTGACCATCAAGAGTAAAGCCATGAGATACAAGTTGTTTATATGGTGATTTATTATATACGGCTACACCAGTTATTAATGAAGAATTAAACCAACCACGGTATTGATCAGATCCTTCTAAGTAAACATCAGCAGGATAATTTAAACCACGTTCAATTAATACACCAGTATGGGTTGATCCTGAATCGAACCAAACATCCATAATATCTGTCTCTTTCGTAAAGTTATTATTAGGGCTAGCGGGATTGGTGTATCCTTCTGGTAATAAATCTTTAGCATCTTTTTCAAACCAAATATTAGATCCATATTCTCTAAATAACTTAGCAACATGCATCATGACATCATAATCTAGTATTTCACTACCATCTTCGTTATAGAATATTGGAAGTGGTACGCCCCATACTCTTTGACGAGATATACACCAATCGCCACGATCTTTAATCATATTGTATAATCTTTTTTTACCCCAAGTAGTATGGAACTTAATATTATTTTCGATTTCATTTAATAATTCATCTTTAATTTTTTCAATACTACAGAACCATTGTGATGTAGCACGGAATATAACTGGTTTTTTAGTACGCCAATCATGCGGATATGAGTGAGTAATAAATTTTAATTTTAGTAGTACGCCTAGTTCTTCTAATTTTTTAGTTACAGCTTTATTAGCATCTTCAAAGAATAAACCAGCAAACTCTCCAGATTCTTCTGTTAAAATTCCTTGGTCGTTTACACCATTAATCATACCTAAGTTATATTGTTTACCAATAACAAAGTCATCAGCGCCATAACTAGGGGCGATATGAACTAAACCAGTACCAGCATCTAGTGTAACATGATAACCAATAACTACTGGTGATATACGGTCCATAAATACATGTTTATATTTTACACCATCAAAATCTTTACCTGATAAAGTTTCTTTAATTTCGTATGTATCCCATGAGAATTCTTGGGCTAAGCTATCTACTAAATCTTTGGCAACTATATAAATTTTGTCATTAACTAAAACCTTAGCATAATCAAAATTTTCACCTACTGCTATTCCTAAATTGCCAGGCAATGTCCAAGGAGTAGTTGTCCAGATTACTAAGTTTTCTCCTTTATTTACGTATTTATTACCTTCTACAACTGGGAATGCTACAAAGATAGAAGGATCTTTACGATCTTTATATTCTATTTCTGCTTCAGCTAAAGCTGATTCACTAGATGGACTCCAATAAACAGGTTTTAATCCTTTAAATATTAAACCTCTTTGTGCCATCTTAGCAAATACTTCTATTTGTCTTGCTTCCATTTCTTTTTGTAAAGTTATATAAGGATGATCCCAATCTCCCAAGACATTTAATTCTATAAAACCAGCTTTTTGTTTTTCGATTTGTTCATAAGCATATTTTTCACATAAGGATCTAAATTCAGCAACACTCATGCTTTTACGATCAACACCACTATTGGTTACAGCTTGTTCAATTGGTAATCCATGAGTATCCCAACCTGGTATGTATGTAATATCATAACCACTCATCATTTTATATCTATTAATAAAATCTTTTAATATTTTATTCATAGCATGACCAATATGAATATTACCATTAGCATATGGAGGTCCATCATGAAGAACAAATGGAGTTTTATCTTTATTCTTTTCTTTTATTTTATTATATAAATCCATTTCTTCCCATTTAGCTCTTTGGATTTTTTCGTTTTCCGGTAAATTACCTCGCATTTGAAAACTAGTTTCTGGCATTAATAAAGTATCTTTATAATCCATAATAATTCTTCCTTTCCTTAATTAAGTAATAAAAAAATTCATAAATATAAGGACGTTTTAACCGTGGTACCACCTTATTTTATGAATTTATCATACACTTAATTCTTTAACGCAGATATACGTTTATACTTTTAATATAACACATCTGAAAGTGATTCTTAATATAATTTCATTAATTAATTTTTCACCAAATAATTAACTCTCTAGTAATTACTTTTATATTAACGTCTTTCTTCATTTGTTTTACAAGATAGATTATATTATTTTTTATTATGATTGTCAAATTTTATTTATTGGTTGTTAATATTGCGCGGCAAGATTCACATATCATTCTTTAGTACCACTAATAAATAAAATAGAATAAGATTTAGTTGACAAAAATACATCTTTCTCTAAATTTATTATACAAGCTTGTGAATATGCTATTGAAAATATGGACAGTAAAGATAAAAATGACAAGAAATCAGAAAAATAAAAAATCTAATTTCTTTTTAATTAAAATCTTTGTTATAATATTGATAGTAAAGGATTGATAAAATGTTAAAAGAAAATGTTTTTAGAGAATACGATATTAGAGGAATATATAATGTAGAATTAGATGAAGAAACTGCTTATATTGTTGGTAAGAGTTATGGTTCTTTTATTCAAGAATATTTAAACGAAAATATCTGTTGTGTCGGAATGGATAACCGATATTCTTCTCCTAGTTTAAAAGATAGTTTAGTTAAAGGAATTTTAAGTAGTGGTTGTAATGTTATTGATTTAGGTTTAGTTACTACTCCAATGTATTTTTATGCATGTATTAAGTGTAATACTCTAGGAATGATGGTTACAGCTAGTCATAATCCTAAAGATGATAATGGCTTCAAATTTAGTTTTGATAACTTAGGCAATGCACGAGGTAAACAAATAACCGATTTTAAAGATTATACTTTTAAAAGGAAATTTAAAAATGGTAAGGGAAAATTAACTAATTATGATATAAGAAATGCTTATATTAATTTAATTAAAAAAAATATTAAATTTGGAGAAAAGAAATTAAAAGTTGTAATTGATTGTGGTAATGGAACAACTTCTATTATTGCCAAAGATATATATAAATTATTTCCAATTGATTTAATAGCAATTTATGATGTGTCAGATAGTAATTTTCCTAATCATCATCCCGATCCAGCAGTAGAAGAAAACTTAGAAAAGTTAAAAGAATGCGTTATTAAAGAGAATGCTGATATTGGTATTGCTTTTGATGGCGACGGAGATAGAGTTGGTGTAATTAGTAATAAAGGGAAATTTATCCCAATTGATCAAGTAATGATTATTATAATTGAAGATTTAATCAAAAAAGTTAATAAGAAAGAATTTTTGTATGATGTTAAGTGTTCAAAAGCACTTCCTGATATGATTACAAAATTAGGTGGTATACCGATATTATGTCGAACAGGAGCTTCTTATACAAGGGCGGAAATAAATAAAAATAATTATCCTTTTGGTGGAGAATACTCTGGTCATTTAGTGTTTACAGATAGATATCCTGGTTTTGATGATGGCATATATGCCGGATTAAGATTATTAGAAATTCTAAGTAATAGTGGTAAATCTATTGAACAATTATTAAGTGATATACCAAAATATTGTAATACACCAGAAATTAAAATTAAAACTACTGATGAAAAGAAATTTTTAATTGTTAACGAAGTAAAAAAATATTGTGAAGAAAAAAATTATAATAATATTACTATCGACGGCAATCGAATTGAGTTCGAAGATAGTTGGGCTTTAGTTAGAGCTAGCAATACTGGACCTAATTTAACAGTAAGGTTTGAAGCATTAACTTTAGAAAGATTAGAAGAAATAAAAAAAGAATTCATGGACATTATTAATAAACTGTTGTAAAATATAAATCCTTGGGGGAAAAATTTTATGGAAAATAGGCAAAAAAATGATCTTAAGCTTGTAAAAGATTTATTTAATTATTATATTATGAAATTAAAAAGAAAAGGTATTATTTCAACTAGAGAAGAAGAATACATAGTTAAAGAATATTGGTATAAAAGAGTTTGTGCTTTTCAATACTTTATAATTATCGGATATGATGGAAAAGAGCCGATATACTATTCATTAAATACCGGACTTACTAATCAGTTAAAAGACTATGAAGATGATGAAAGTGTTTTATTAACAGAATTATTTAATTATGTAATGGAATATGGAGAATATAAGATTCTTGATCGTTATCACATTACTGAATTAGAAGACGGTTTATTAGCTTATGATGAATATGGTGGCATAGTTGATAGACATAAAAAAATAGCATTAATAGAAGAAAAATTAACAAGAAAAAGGAAGCAGTAAAGCTTCCTTTTTTGGCAATTAGTGCTAGTTGCCTACCCTCTTTTTATATTATTAGATTACAATAGAATCTAATGCTAGGAGAATCATTTCATTTAATGATGTTTGTCTTTCTTCAATTGTTAAGACTTTATCACTATATTTAGAATTTACAACAGTTGCCAAGCATGTTGCTTGTTTTTTTAAACTATTAGCAACATGAATTAAGGCAAAAGCTTCCATTTCTTCTCCTAAAGGATGAATATTCTTGGGAATTCGTTCTAATAAGTTATCAAATCCAACATATGGTCCAAAGACATCACAAGTCATTAATGTTCCAACATGAAGATTAATATTTTTTTCTTTGGCAATTTTCTTTATTTGCTTATTTAAATCTTCACTTGGTTTTACCGTATCTAAAAGGTACCCATTATATTGATATGCAAAATTAGATTGTGAATATACTAGATTGGCTAATATTACTTCGGGAACATTTATTTCGGGAACTAGTCCACCACACGTACCGATTCTTATAATCTTTTCAACATTGAAATATTTAAATAATTCAAAAGCATAAATACTCATTGATGGCATTCCCATTCCTGATCCCATAACTGTTACTTTAGTTCCTTTGTAAGTACCAGTATATCCAAGCATATTTCTAACACTAGTAACTAACTTTGCTTGTTCTAAGAAATTCTCGGCTATATATTTAGCACGTAATGGATCGCCAGGCATTATGACAACGCTAGCTATATCACTTTCTTTGCACTTAATATGAACTGGTGTTTCTGGTAGTGTCATTCTATTCCTCCTTTACAATAATATTGTAGCAAAAAGTATCCAACAATTGTCAATTAAATAAAAGAGATTGACGATTATTTGTCAATCTCTTTACTGCTTTCATCATTTAAGTTTTCTAATAGTTTTATTAATTTTTTTTGATTTTTGAGAACATTTTCAATGTGGTCATGGATTTCTTCTAATATTAATTCACTTTTTAAATCAGTTTTGTAATCTTGGCGACTTCTTAAACTGTCTTTTTTTGATTGCCGATTTTGACTCATCATTATAATAGGAGCTTGTAAAGCAGCTAAACAGCTTAATAATAGATTTAATAAAATAAAGGGATATGGGTCTAAATCTTTAAATATAGTAACGTTAATTATCATCCAAAAGATTAGAAATAAAATGAATATAATTATGAAACTCCAACTACCCGCTACATTTGTTAATTTGTCAGCTAATTTTTCTTTAAAAGAAGCTTTTTGTTCTTCTTCTTTATCAACATCGATGGCAATATTTTCTTCAAGTAACATGTCAACGAGTTCTTCTTCTTTAACGTTATTAATTAAATTTTGATTTTTTATTAATATTTTTACTAATTCTTTTATACTTGGTTAATTGTTTATCATCTACATCCTCCACCTGATGAACC
>CALWAM010000029.1 GCA_944373135.1 uncultured Bacilli bacterium
CTTCTTTCAAAGCTGGAAGCAAATTAAAAGATGCTCTTAACTAATTGTTAAGAAGAATAAGACCTAAAGAGGTCTTTTTTAATTGCTATTTTAATTTGTTTTTTTTATAATAAATTTAGGAAGTGATGACATGAGGATTATTAATTTATTGCCGGCGGATGTATATACTGTTATAAATAAAAGTATATTAACAGAAATTGATAAGAATAATGTTATTTCACTTTATGAACCAATTATTGGGCATTCAGCTGTAAGTCTTTATTTTACGTTATGGAGAGATTTAGATAAATTAGAAATAATGAGTTTAGATTTTCATCATCATCATTTGATGACGATTATGAAAACGGATTTGGCAACTATTAAATTAGCAAGAGAAGCCCTAGAAGCTGTAGGTTTATTAAAAACTTATTATAAAGATGGAAATGTAGGCAGTTATATATATGAGTTATATTCACCTTTAAGTGCACAAGATTTTTTTAATCATCCGGTATTTAATATAGTTTTATATAATAATATAGGAAAAAGAGAATATGAAATATTAAAAGAAGAATATCAAAAAGTTAAGTTTAATTTAGATGAATATGAAGATGTAAGTAAAAAATTAAATGAAGTTTATCAAACTTCTGATATTGTTCCAGAATTTGATGTTAGAGATAGAGAGTCTAATATACCGTTAGTAGATAATCAAGTAGATTTTGATTTAATTATTAGTACTTTACCGAAAGGAATTATTAATGAAAAAGCATTTAATAAAAGAGTTAAAGATTTAATTAATAATTTATCGTTTGTATATGGACTTGATACAATGCAAATGACTGATTTAATAAGAATGGTAGTTAATGAAAAAGGATTTATTGATAAAAAGGAATTAAGAATAGAAGCAAGAAAATATTATCAATATAGTCATGATGGTAAGTTACCGACATTTATATATCGTACGCAACCAGAATATTTAAAAACTCCAATAGGTGATCAAAGTAATAGAGCTAAAATTATTTATGTGTTTGAAAATACTACACCATATGATTTTTTAAAGAATAAGTATAAAGGAAGTACTCCTAGTAAAAGAGATTTAAATATTATGGAAAATTTACTTGTTGATATGCAACTTAAACCAGCCGTAGTTAATGTTTTAATTGATTATGTTTTAAAGATAAATAATAATAAGTTAAATACTAATTTTATTGAAGCGATAGCTGGACAATGGAAAAGAGCAGGTGTTGAAACAGCTCCTGAAGCTATGAGTTTAGCTGAAAAAGAACAAAAGAAGTATGCTAAAAGAATTGCAGTTAAAAGTAATGTTAAGAATCCTTTAGAAAAACCAATATGGTTTAAAGAAGAATACAAAAGTGAAGAAATGACTAAAGAGGAACAACAAGAGTTAGAAGATATGTTTAAAGATTTTAGATAATGGAGTGTTACTATGAAGAAGGAAGAGTTTCAAGTTAAAAATAAAAGTTTAGATTTTTATTATCAAGAAGCTTTAAAAGATGAAAGATTTTTAAGATTAGTTAAAACTTTAAAAGTTAGTGATGATATTGCTAAAAAGTATACTTCTAGTTTGGAAGATACAGTTAAAGAACTTAATAATTGTAGTAATTGTAAAGGTTTATTTGGTTGTAAAAATAAAGTTAATGGTTGTGTTTATTATCCTAAATTAGTAGGAGATAAATTAATATTTTCTTATCGAGAATGTAAGTATAAAACAGAACTAAATAATAAAGAAAAAGAGAAGTTAAATAATCAAAAAGAATTAGAATTAGCATCTTTTAAAAATTTAGATTTTAGTGATAAAAAAAGAGCTAAAGTTTTAAGATGGGCTAAGAGTTTTTATGATAATTATGATATGACAAAAAGAATGAAGGGTTTATATTTACATGGTAATTTTGGGTGTGGGAAAACTTATATTATTTCAGCTTTATTTAATGAATTAAATAAAATTGGGGTAAAAACTGAGATAGTTTATTTTCCAACTTTATTAAGAGAACTTAAAAGTGATTTTTGTGAATTTGGTAGTACAATAGATTATTTATTAGATGTTGATTGTTTACTTATTGATGATATAGGAGCAGAAAAGGTAACTTCTTGGGGAAGAGATGAAGTATTAGGTACTATTTTACAAGAAAGAATGAATAATTATAAAACAACTTTTTTTACTTCTAATTTGACTTTAGAAGAGTTAGAAAATCATTTTATTATTAATAATAATAGTGATGAAGAAATAAAGTCACGGAGAATTATGGAAAGAATTAAGTTCTTAGCTTTAGATATGGAACTTTTAAGTGAGAATAGAAGAAAGTAAAATTAGATACTTGTATGTATCTTTTTATTTTGTTATAATTTAAATAGTAGAAAGTAGGGAACATATGAATAAGAAATATTATTTATTAATAGGTTTAATAGTTGTAGCAGTTGCTTTAGTAATAGGTACATCCTATGCTTATTTTATGGCAAATGTAAGTGGAAATAGTAATGATATCGTAATCAAATCAGGGAATTTAAGTTTAACTTTAACGGATAATGAAATATTATCATTAAATGGAATACCAGGTGATAGTGCCAGTAAAACATTTACTGTTGAAAATAATGGAACTACAACTGTAACTTATAATATTAAAATGGTTGATGTTACTAATACCTTTGTTGATAAAAATGATTTAGTATATTCTCTAAAAGGGGATAATGGTGTAAATATAACAGAAGCAGTAATGCCAAGTACTAGTGATGAATATTTAGCAAGTAATATTTCGATAGATAGTGGAAAAACTCATACTTATACATTAACAATAACCTTTAAAGAAACTAATGATAATCAAGATGATAATAAAGGAGCTACATTTAGTGGTAGAATAAACATTGATAATGGTCAGTCTTTATATAAAGATGAAAGTGGAGCAAATACACCAGAGTTATTAGATAATATGGTCCCAGTATTATATAATGGAACTAATTGGGAATATGCTGATGTTTATGATAAGTGGTATGACTATGATGCTAAAGAATGGGCTAATGCTGTTGTATTAAATGATGGTGTATCTAAAAATGTTGGAGATACTATAACTGAAGAAGAAATAGCTCTTTGGTATGTGTGGATTCCAAGATACACCTATACCATCTTTAATGGCAATAATGGTAGTGTTCCAGAACAAGAGATACAAATTAAGTTTGAAAGTGGAATTAATAGTATGGGAACAGTTGAATGCCATGATATAGATTTCGCTGCTAATCCTACTAGTGAAGTAAGTGAAATATGTACTGATTCAACCAACGGTAGTGTAACAAATAATGTGAGCACCTATACTCATCCTGCATTCACTTTTGGTGATGAAGAGTTAACTGGTTTCTGGGTCGGAAAATTTGAAGTAAGTGGCACAACTGATAAAATAGAAATAAAACCCAACGTTAGTAGTTTAAGATATACTTCAGTCTCAGACTTTTTTTCATCAATTTATAATATAAAAGCTATTTATAATATAAGTGGTGATAGTCACATGATGAAGAATATGGAATGGGGAGCTGTAGCATACTTATCGCATAGTAAATATGGAACATGTACAGATGGAAGTTGTACTGAAGTGGCAATAAATGATAATAGTAGTTATTACACAGGTGGGGGGACAGATGATGCTTATAAAGCCAATGCTACCCAATCAACAACTAAAAATATTTACGGCGTTTATGATATGAATGGTGGATCATGGGAATTTGTGATGGGAAATATGATAAATAGTAGTGGTACCTTTTATTCAAGTAGTGCAGGATTTGATAGTACCAATATCCCTAATAGTAAATACTTTGATTCATATACCTATAGTACATCTTATACAAGTCATGCTCGTGGTAAAATGGGCGATGCGACAAAAGAAACGTTAAAAACATTTGGAAGTGAAACTGGTGGTTGGTATAGTTGTTATGCAGTCTTGTCGTATTTGGATCGATCGTGGCTCGCGCGTGGTGGCTACTACGGTAATGGCGTCAATGCGGGGCTCTTTAGTTTTTATAACCACCATGGTGGAGTTGGCGGTAACGAGTCCGCCCGCGGCATTATTACAGTTTATTAAATAACTTGACAAATTATTATTTAAGAACTAAACTATTCTTAGAAACAAGGAATGAGACATGATTATTTATCATAATTTATAGAGAGTTCATGATTGGTGGAAATGAATAAGGAGATAAATAATTACTACTCAGGAGTTAAGTAGAGGAAATGCTACTTCGGATTAGTCCGTTATAAATAATTAAGTTAAATAAAGGATGGTACCGCATATTATGCTCCTTGCATAGTATACGGTATTTTTATTAGGAGATGATTATTGTTGCATAAAAGAACAGAAAAAATTGAACAAGAAAAATTAATGGCATTATATTACTTTCAAAGTGTCTTGGATGAAGTAAATGATGAAGAATTAAGGGAAATGATTTCTTGGTTTATAGGATATTTGGATAGTAATATTAGCGAATATCGTAAAATAAGATATGGATTATCATATGAAGATATTCAAGAAAGTAAATTAATAAAAAATGCTTTATTTGTATCAGAATTTATTAAAGTTTATTATGGCTTTTATGAATTTGAAAAATTAAATAATTGGTTAAAAAGAAGATATATGATATGTCAAGGAGAGGAAATGATGAAAAATGAAGAACATAAAAGAAGATAAAGAGTTAAGTATTATTAATCATAGTTGTGCTCATTTATTGGCTCAAGCTGTAAAACATATTTATCCCAATGCTAAATTTTGGGTAGGTCCAGTAATTAGTGAAGGCTTTTACTATGATATTGATTTAGGAGATATTTCATTAAAAGAAGAAGATTTAATAAATATTGAAAAAGAAATGAAGAAAATTAGTAAAGATGGTAAGAGAATTATTAGAAAAGAATTAAGTAAAGAAGAAGCTTTAGATTTATTTAAAGATGATGAATATAAAATAGATTTAATAAATAATTTTAATGATGATGAAGTAATTAGTTGTTATACTCAAGGAGATTTTACTGATTTATGTCGGGGACCTCATGTTGAAACTGTAAAAGAACTAAAATATTTTAAATTATTAAAATTTAGTGGAGCTTATTATAAGGGAGATTCTAATAATAAGATGTTACAAAGAATTTATGGTGTATGTTTTACTAATCAAGATGATTTGGATGAATATTTACATGAACTAGAAGAAGCTAAAGAAAGAGATCATCGAAAAATAGGTAAAGAACAAGAATTATTTATGACTCACGAATTAGTAGGATCTGGTATGCCTTTATGGTTACCTAATGGAGCTATAATAAGAAAGTCTTTAGAAAATTATATTTATAAGAAAGAAAGAGATTTAGGGTATGAACACGTTTATACACCTTGTGTAGGAACAGTTAATTTATATAAAACTAGTGGACACTGGGATCATTATAAAGAAAATATGTTCCCAATGATGAAAGTAGATGATGAAGAATTTGTTTTAAGACCAATGAATTGTCCTCATCATATGTTAGTTTATAAAAATAAGTTACACTCATATCGTGATTTACCAGTTAGAATTGGTGAGTTTGCAACTGATTTTAGATATGAAGCCTCAGGAGCTGTTAAAGG
Source organism: uncultured Bacilli bacterium (assembly GCA_944373135.1). Lineage (GTDB taxonomy): Bacteria > Bacillota_I > Bacilli_A > RF39 > UBA660 > CALWAM01. The sequence goes on from CALWAM010000029.1 coordinate 5,583, forward strand.
ACTTGAAAGAGTAAGATGTATGTGTCAAAATGATGCACACATATTTGTTAGACCAGATCAAATTAAAGACGAATTTAAAAGAGTTGTTAATTTAATATTAGATGTATATCATGATTTTGGTATAACTGACTATAAATTTAGATTATCATTGAGAGATAAGAATGATAAAGAAAAATATTTTGATGATGATGAAATGTGGAATAATGCTGAAAATAAATTAAGAGAAGTATTAAATGAATTAGGAGTAGAATACTTTGAAGCTATAGGAGAAGCAGCTTTCTATGGACCTAAGTTAGATGTTGAAGTTAAGCCTGCTGTTGGTAATGATGTAACATTATCTACTTGTCAATTGGATTTTCTATTACCAAGAAGATTTGACTTATCTTATATAGATAATAAAGGAGAAAAACAAGTACCAGTAGTATTACATAGAGCTATATTTGGAACCTTTGATAGATTTACAGCTTTCTTAATTGAAGAGTGTAAAGGAGCTTTTCCAACTTGGTTAGCTCCAGTACAAGTTAATATAATTCCCGTTAATAATGAATATCATTTAGAATATGCTAATGAAGTTTATGATAAATTAAAAAGTATGGGTATTAGAGTTAATTTGGATGATAGAGAAGAAAAATTAGGCTATAAGATGAGAGAAAGTCAAACGAATAAGATACCTTATACTTTAGTTCTTGGAGATAAAGAAAAGAGTAGTGAAAGTGTTAATTATCGTAAGTATGGTTCTCAAGAACAAGTAAGTATAAATTTAGATGATTTTATAAATATGATTAAAGAGGAAGTTACAATGTAATTTCTTCTTTTATTTAGATAAATATTAATCTATAATAATTGATATGGTGAGAGTTTTAGAAAAACTATGATTAAAAAACATAAAATAGAAAGAAGGAAAAAAATTGAATAATAAAATTGCTGCTATCATGAATGTTAATGATTCTGAAATAAGAGTTATGAGAATTGATGATGAAGATTACATTTCTTTAACAGATTTGGCAAAGTATAAAAATCCTAACAATCCATCTGATGTTATTAAAAAGTGGTTAAGTAATTATGATACGGTAGAATTTTTAGGATTATGGGAGGAATTAAGTAATGATAGTTTTAATTCGGCGGAATTCCGCCGAATTAAAATAGAAGCTCCCAAAAAATCATTTACAATGACGCCAAGTCAGTGGTGTTTAAGAGTAAATGCTAAGGGATTAACTTTTAGTAAGGGTAAATATAGTAATGGGACATTTGCTCATTCTGATATTGCTTTGGAGTTTGCATCTTGGATTGATAATTTGTTTAAATTATACTTAATTAAAGAATTTAAAAGGTTAAAACAAAATGAAGGTTATCAAGAAAAAATTGAATGGAGTGTAAGAAGGAGTCTGTCAAAAACAAATTATCGAATACATACAGATAGTATAAAAGAAAATATTGTTCCTAAATTAACTAATAATCAAAAAATATTTGACTATGCCAGTGGAGCTGATGTTATAAATGTAGCTTTATTTGGGATGACAGCTAAAGAATGGAAATCTATAAATCCTAAATTAAAGGGGAATATTAGAGACTATACTAATATAATTCAGTTAATTGTACTAAGTAATTTAGAGGTATTAAATGCTAACATGATAGATAATAATATACCTCAAAAAGAGAGATTGGAAAAATTAAATTCAATTGCCAGAAAGCAAATAAATTTATTAACTAATAATAATATTAATAAAATTAGTGAATTAGATTATAAAGTTAATGTATCTTTAATCGAAAATAAATAAAATTATAATTTTGATTTTTAACTATTAGTTTTAATTTAAATTTTAAGAAGTTACAATGTAATTTCTTCTTTTATTTAGATAAATATTAATCTATAATAATAGTAGGTGATATTGATGAAAAAGATAACTGTTTTAGTTCTTCATTTAGGGTATGGAGGAATAGAAAAGTCTGTTACTAGTTTAGTTAATGAACTTATTAATAATTATGAAATAGAAATAGTTTCTTTATATAAATTATATGATAAACCTTTATTTGAAATAGATTCTAGAGTTAATATTAAATATTTAATTAATAGTAATATTGCTAAAAGAGTAGAAGATTATAAGATTTATTTTTTTCATATTCATTGGATAAGATTAATTAAAGCAATATATAATGATTATTTAAAAAAGTTAAAGTTTATTAGTTTATTTAAAGATATGTTTTTAAGTATATATATTTTATTATTTAAAAATATTATTATGAATAATTATATTAAAAAGACTAAATCAGATATTTATATTGCTACTAGACCTATTCATAATAAAATAATAGGTAATTGTAATGGATTAAGAGTTGCTTGGGAACATAATCATCATCATAATATTAAATCTATAGCAGATAAAGTTATTAATTCTTGTAAAAAATGTGATTATTTAGTATGTGTTAGTAATGATTTAACTAATTATTATAGTGATGAATTTAAGAAAAGAAATATTAAAACTAAAGCAGTATTTATTCCTAATTTTTTAGATAATATACCTACTAATAAAGCTAAATTAGATAGTTTAAATTTAATTAATGTAGGAAGATTTTCTAAAGAAAAAGGCCAATATGATTTAATTAAAGTATTTGATATTATTCATAAAAGAAATAGTGAAATTAAATTAAATTTGATTGGTAGTGGTCATGATTTTGATATGATTGAAAAAGAGGTTTATAAGAAAAGTTTACATAAATTTGTTAATATGCCTGGTTTTAAAAATAAAGATGAATTAGATAAGTATTATTTAGATAGTTCTTTATATGTTATGACTAGTATTACTGAATCTTTTGGAATAGTGTTATTGGAAGCTATGAGTTATGGTATTCCATGTATTGCTTTTGATAGTGCAGAAGGTGCTAGAGAATTAATTAAAAATAATTATAATGGTTTTTTAATTAAGAATAGAAATGAATATGAAATGGTTGATAAAATATTAAAATTATTAAGAAATAAAAAAGAATTAAAAAGATTAGGTAGTAATGCTTTAGAATTTAGTAAAAAATATACGAAAGAAAAAGTAGTGGATAAATGGCTAGAATTATTAAAGAATAATGAGTAAAATCATTATTCTTTTATATTGAAGCCATATCCACCACTAGGATTTTCAAAGATAAAGTTATCTAAATGATTTATAGTACCAGTTATATATAGATATAGGATTATAATAAATATTAAAATATAAAATATATTATTGTTTATATTATTTCTTAATTTAAAATAAGTAAGTAAACTTAAGAATATTCCTAAATAATAAAGTAATATATCTATAATAACTATTGATTTATGAGTAAATAATTGGTATCCATAAAATATACCTATTATAGTAATTATAAATACTAATAAAGATAAACTAATACTTTTTATATTTATTTTTTTTATTTTAAAATAATCATAGATATAAAATATAAATAAGGGAGTAAAACCTAGTTTTAGATGTTCCCAAGGTGATTCATTAACGGTACTTATTAATCCTATTAAGAAATTATGATTAGACCATTCATAAGTAAAATGAAGTAATGTGCCAATAATACTAATAATTATAAATGTTTTAATAAAATATTTTGTCATTATTTTACCTATTATTATTTTATGTAAAATTAGTTATTGTATGTCTAATAATATTTTGATATAATTTAAATAGTAAGGATAGGGATTTAAGTATGAAGAAAAAAATGTTTTTAGTATTAACTATATTATTAGGTATAGTTTTAGTATCCGGAGTAAGTTATGCTTTCTTTACGGTTATAATAAGTGGTAATGATACAGCTAAGGAAAATGTTGTTGTAACAGGTGATATGGAACTTACTTATACTGATGGAGAGGAAATTAATTTAAGTGGAGCTTTTCCTGGAGATAGTGTTAGTAAGACTTTTACAGTTAAAAATACTGGGACTTTAACTACTACTTATAATATTAAATTAGTAGATGTGGTTAATACATTTGTTGATAAGAGTGATTTAATATATACATTAACTGGTGATAATGGAGTTAGTGTTGTTGATAGGATTGTACCTAGTGAAAGTGGTAAATACTTAACCACTAAAGTTACTATAGATCCTAATGTAGTTCATACTTATTCTTTAACTATAACTTTTAAGAAAACAACCGATGATCAAAATGATAATCAAGGAGTAACTTTTAGTGGTAAAATTAATATAGATGTAGAAAAAATTATATATCAAGATAATAGTGGAGCTAATGTACCATTATTAGAAAATAATATGGTCCCGGTATATTATGATGGAAGTAATTGGAAATACGCTGATATTTACAATGAATGGTATGATTATGATGCTAAAGAATGGGCTAATGCGGTAGTATTAAACGAAGGTGTTACTAAAAATGTTGGAGATACAATTACTGAAGAAGAGATAGCTCTATGGTATGTGTGGATACCAAGATATACTTATACAATATTTAATGGAAATAATGGTAGTGTAGGTGAACAAGAAATACAAATAAAGTTTGAAAAAGGCACCAGTAGTACGGGAACAGTTGAGTG
>CALWAM010000030.1 GCA_944373135.1 uncultured Bacilli bacterium
ATATATTAAGTTATAAAAGGGCAAAAAAATTGAACATAAAAATGTTGAAATAAACGATATCTTTAGTAAAATATATTTTGTGATTAGTTGTTTATCAACTATTCCTTAGGCTTCGGATATACTATTTGTCTGTACCCAAGATGATTAAGACTCGGTTTTCGAGTTTTTTTATACTAAAAATTTAGATCGCATAGGCGGAAAATGTTTTTTATTAATTATTATTTTACAAAAAAAAGCAGAAATAGTTCTGCGTATATTTATTTAACAAACTTTTAGTTACTTATTTAACTCTTCGACGGCGACGGCGATAGCTACTGTTGCTCCAACCATTGGATTATTACCCATACCAATAAAGCCCATCATTTCAACGTGCGCAGGTACTGATGAACTACCAGCAAATTGAGCGTCACTATGCATTCTTCCCATCGTATCAGTCATACCGTAACTTGCTGGACCAGCGGCCATATTATCAGGGTGTAAAGTTCTACCGGTACCACCACCAGAAGCTACGGAAAAATATCTTTTACCAGCAGCAAGACGTTCTTTTTTATAAGTTCCAGCAACTGGGTGTTGAAATCTAGTCGGATTAGTAGAATTACCGGTAATGGAAATATCTACATCTTCTAACCACATGATTGCCACGCCTTCTCTAACGTCATTAGCTCCGTAACATTTAACTTTACTTCTCTCACCATCAGAATATTTCTTTTCTTCTAAAATTTTTAATTCGCCAGTGTAATAGTCAAATTCCGTTTTTACATAGGTAAAGCCATTTATTCTTGAAATTACTAAGGCCGCATCTTTGCCCAATCCATTTAGTATTACTCTTAAGGGATTTTTGCGCACTTTATTAGCGCTTTTAACAATACCAATTGCGCCTTCGGCAGCAGCAAATGATTCATGGCCAGCCAAGAAAGCAAAACATTTAGTTTCTTCACTTAAAAGCATACTAGCTAAGTTACCATGACCTAGGCCTATTTGACGTTCGGCGGCAACTGAACCAGGAATGCAAAATGCTTGAAGTCCTTCACCTATTTTCTTAGCAGCATCAGTAGCTTTTTGACAATTAGACTTAATAGCTATTGCTGCACCTAAGGTATAGGCCCAACAAGCGTCTTCAAAGCAAATTGGTTGAATTTCTCGAACTATTTTTGCGGGATCTAAACCTTTGGCAAGACAAATATTTCGAGCCTCTTCTAAATCTTTAATGTCGTAAGAATTCAAAACTTTAGTAATTTGGTTTATTCTTCTTTCATAACTTTCAAAATTTACCATGATTATTCCTCCCTCGGATCAATGATTTTGACAGCCTCGTTAAATCTTCCATATGTCCCACTAGCTTTATTAATAGCTTCAGTTATTTCAATACCAGATTTAATATTTTCCATCATTTTACCCAAATTAACGTATTTATAGCCAATGATTTCATCATTGTTATCTAAACCAATTTCAACAATGTAACCTTCGGATAATTCTAAATATCTAGGTCCTTTTTCTCTTGTTGAATAGACGGTCCCTACTTGACTGCGGTGCGTTTTACCTAAGTCTTCTAAACCTGCGCCAATAGGCAAACCATTTTCGGAGAAAGCCGATTGACTACGGCCATAGACAATTTGTAAGAATAATTCCCGCATGGCAGTATTTATGGCATCACATACTAGATCAGTATTTAATGCTTCTAATATGGTTTTCCCAACTAAAATTTCGCCTGCCATAGCGGCTGAATGAGTCATACCACTACATCCTATAGTTTCGACTAAAGCCTCCTCGATAATTCCGTTCTTGATATTAAGAGTCAGTTTGCAAGCGCCTTGTTGAGGAGCACACCACCCTATTCCATGCGTTAAACCTGATATATCTTTTATTTCTTTAGCTTTTATCCAGTGCCCTTCTTCAGGAATGGGAGCCGGTCCATGATTTGTGGCAATATTAACTTTACACATATTTTCTATTTCTTTTGATTTATTCATGTAATCCTCCTTATTTATTTTCTATTTTATTATAGCATATTTACTTTTAAACAAACGTATAAATGTCTTAGTGAATATTATTAAATAATATAATTATTTAAATCTTTTTATATTTTAATTCTTAATATGCCAAGATTTTTTCAAAAAATTTATTCTCTTTTGCATCGTTAAACGGTGTTTTTTGGATAAATTAAATTCATTTAAAATATATTTATGGATATTTTTTATTTCTTCAATATGATTTTTATGGTTCATTGTCGCCGAAACATTATTACCATGTAAACGATAATAATTGAGTACTTTATGATTAAAAGCGACATCGCCGTTTTTCATCAAATTAATATAAAATAACCAATCTCCGGCTTGGCGGTAATTACCTGAGATAGATAAATATTTATCGTATTTCCCATTTTTAATGATAGTACTTGATACATTAGCAATTGTACAATTTAAAAAACTATAATTTTCTACTTCATTAAGACCATTATTTACGTAGTTTTTACGCCAATGATTTGTTTTTTGAATATCAATTTCGGGGATAACGGACTTCATAATTATGTTACCATCAGCATTTATAAAGGCAGTGTCGGAATAACTAATAATTATGTTAGGATTTTGTAAACAAGGTTTTATTAGTGATGATATTAATTTTGGTTCACAATAATCATCAGCTTCGGCAATCCAAACATAATCCCCAGTAGCATTATCCATGCCTTTTTTCCATTGCTTAAAAGCCGAGCCGCTATTTTGTTCATTATAAATTAATTTAATATTAATGTATTTTTTAAGCTTTTTCGCAATCTTATCTAGTAATTCACGGGAATTATCTTTCGAACAATCATCTAGTATTATTAATTCATAAATTTTATATGTTTGGTTTAAAATACTGTATATTCTTTGATACATATATTTAGAATAATTATAGTTAGGGACTATAACAGATACTTTAATTTTCGGAATAGCTTTTTGATTTTGAGATATGGCTAAACTTATAAGATCTTGCATGGTAATATCTTTTTTTATGACATTTTTTTCTTTAAATATTGTTTTTACGGCATCATATATAAAAATCAATAATGATGATAAAAGATACATATGATTACAATTTAATTTAAATAACATTTTATAGTAAATACGATGCTTTTTTCCACACGACATTAGAAAATCCCAATAGAAATGGTTTTGTCTAATATGATATTTGCTAGATAATTCATTAAATCTTTTTAAGATTTTTCTTCTTTTAAGAATATTTTTTTCTTTAGGAATTACGTATATTAAAAGTACTATTAATTGATTATATACGAGTGCTTCTTCTAATTCTTTATATTTTTTATGTTTTTTTATTCTTTCTAAAGTCGTGCTAACGCCATAAAATATGTCAAATCTTTTATCAGAAAATCCTGAATTTTGAATAGATCCCCCTCTTTGAATATAATAATAATAAGTATCTTCTGCATAAGCTATTTTTTTGGCATTTACTAAAGCTGGTATTACAACAGCTATATCTTCATTTATCTTGCCTTCAGCAAACTTATATTTATCTATTATATCTTTTTTAAAAAGTTTATTACAAGCACTAGCAGCTAAGCCGGTATTAATTACATTTAATAAATTAAAATTATTACCACTATAACATTTTGAAATTAATTCTGTTCCATTGGTTACAACCTTGATATCGCAGATTGCAATATCCGCTTTTTTATTTTGAATAGCAGTCATAAGATTTTCGTAATAATTTAAATCAACATAATCATCAGAATCGATAAAGCCAATATAGGATCCGGTTGATTCTTTTATTCCAACATTACGAGCGTATGATAATCCCCTATTTTGATCATTATAAATAATTTTTATTTTGGAATTATTGGCATACTTTTGTAATAAATCTTTACTTTTATCAGTTGAACAGTCTTCAACGACAATTATTTCAATGTTATTATAAGATTGATTTATAAGGGAATCTAGGCATTTTTCTAAATATTTTTCGGTATTATAAACTGCAACAATTACAGATATTTTTGGTTTATTCATTTTTTACTCCTCTATTTCTAATAATAAATTTAAAGATTTTAATCGTTCACGTTCTTTAAATAATTTGCTAGTTCTACTACCCTTTTTTTCTTTTTTTATACTTGATCCTTCTTTATGAAACACAATTAATTCGGGATTATAGATACTGATTAATTTATCCTTTTTTATTCTTTTATATAGAAATTCTTCTTCATGAAATAAAAAGGTTTCATTATAAAATGGGTATCGATATTTTTTTATATATTTTTTAGAGAATATTATGGCACATCCATGAAGGGCAACATTTTGTAATATTCTGGTTCCATTTTTATTTTGAGATGGCGGATTAAAAAAATGTTTCAGATTAAGATAAATCAACAATATACTATATAATATTGGGTTTTCATATATTTTTATTAGTTTTTGACATCTTTTAATCTCATTTTCGATTTGAACTTTTGTTTTTAAGACTGGAAAAGGATTAACCGATTCATGACTAGGAGATAGTATTTTAGGACCTAGCATATCAAATTTATAAGTTTTATAAGTTTCTTGTATTTTATTAATAAAATCTGTTTGAGTAATAAAAACGTCATTATTAATTACACAATAATAATCAGGATGATATTTGTTTTGAGCATATTTTATTCCAATGTTATTAGCTTTAGCAAATCCATAATTTTTTTCTAATTTAATCACATCTTCAGTATATTTTTTTAAAATATTTTCTTCATTATTGGTCAAACTATTATTATCTACTACGATAATGGATGTGGTAAATCCTAAAGATATTTTTTTAATATCTTTTAAGCATTCTAGTGTTTCTTCTATGTTTTTGTAGTGTAATATTATAAAACTTATCATGTAAACCTCATTAAACTTCTTCCGCAAAGCCTTTTTCTAATTTATTAAATATTTTATAGCCAAATATTAAAATTACTATACTTATTACTCCAATAATGGTAATTATTTTTAAATTAGGAGCTACCTTATTAAAAAAGATATCTCGATAAGCATTGATTAAACCTGCCATAGGATTTATGGTATGTATCCAACGCATATTTTCTGGGAATAAGTCAGATGAATATAAGATTGGTGTAGCATAGAATAACATTGATGTTAAAAAGTTAATAATATATTCGGCATCTCTAATGTATACATTAATACTACTTGTTATAAAGATAATTCCTAGGGTTAAAATACTTTGAATAATCACTAATAATGGCAAATATAAAATATTAATACCGATTCCAATTCCTGAGATAATAACGAATAAAAGAATAATAAGACATGAAATAACAAAATTTACTATACCACTTAAAACAATCGATATAGGGAGAATTTCCCGAGGAAAATATACTTTTTTAATTATACCGGCATTAACTAAAATACAGGTGGTACCTTGCGATATAGCAGTGGTAAAAAAAGTCCAGGGAATTATTCCTATTATTAAGTAAGTTACATAATTTTCTTGGCTTGACTTTAAAATAAAGGGAAAAACAATAGCATAAACTAAGACTGATAATAAAGGATTAACAAAAGACCATAATACACCAAGAAATGAACCTTTGTATTTACCTCGTATGTCCTTTTTTATGTTGCTTTTTAATAATTCTCGATATTTATAAACTTCTTTAATTTCTTTTATCATTATTTCACCCACAGTTTTTAATATATTCTTTTATTGTATCAGAGATATTACCATCCATCATAACTTTACCATTATGAATCCATATGCCACGATCACATAATTTTTCGATAGTACCTAGACTATGACTTACAATAACTATAGTTTTATCACTATTTTTTAATTCGGCTAATTTGTTAAAACACTTATCTTGAAAATGTTGATCTCCGACAGCAAGTATTTCGTCTATTAATAATACTTCAGCATCGACATTAATTGCTATGGAAAAAGCAAGTCTCATATATTGCCCGGAAGAATATGTTCTTACGGGATTATCAATAAGCTCTCCTAGCTCAGAAAAAGATATTATATCATCTATTCTTTTATCAATTTCCTTAGCCGTTAAGCCAAATATTGAAGCATTAAAATAAATATTCTCGCGACCAGTAAAGTCAGGATGGAAACCGGCTCCTAATTCTAATAATGAAGTTAGTTTACCATTAACGATAATATTTCCTTTAGTCGGATAAATTATCTTAGTCATTAATTTTAAAAGGGTACTTTTGCCACTTCCATTTACTCCTATTAAAGCAACTGTTTCTCCTTTATCAATTGTTAAATTAATATCATTTAATACTTCACGATAATTAGCTTTATTATGATGTCTTACAAGCCGTTCTTTTAACGTATAAGCTTTGTCATATACTAATTTAAAGCTTTTATAGACATGATTAATTTTTATAGCAATATTTTCTTTTTTATTTTCCATGAATATTTCTCCTAGCTTATTTTATAATAAATGCAAAATATTATATAACTTATAAAGGCACTGATTTTTAATAGAAACCTTTCTATAATATTAGCACAATTATAATTTTTCTCAAAATAATACTGGCTTTTCTTTAATAGTTTAAATTTTTTTATTTTATTTATACTTTTATCAATTGTTACTGAATGATCATGGATAACGTTTATATCATTGTAAACTAAAATATTTTTATTTAATTTTTTAGTTTTAATGCCAATAATATTTTCTTCATAATATAAAAAGACATTTTCATCGAAGAAATTAATATCTTGCAAATGTTTAGAACTGACAATAAAAAAGCATCCACTTACAACATCAACTTTAGAATAAGGTTTATAATAGTATTCTTCTTTATATTCAATAAACTTATGGCGATATTTACGACTAAAATAAGGAATGTTTAAAATTATTTCTTGAAAAGGAGTAGGATTTTTCCAACCACGATTTAGATTGTTTCCTTCAATTATTGTTGGAGCAACGATTACATTATGCTTTGATATTACAGATAACAAATCTTTTATATCATTTTCACTTTTAATGACGATATCAGCATTTGAAAATATGATATTACATTCTTTATACTCACTAATTAAATAACGTGCTCCTAGATTTAATCCGGCGCCGTAGCCTTTATTCGTACTAGCAATTATTAAATGAAAGTTAGGCAATTTAATTTCTTGAAGTTTTTCTACTGATTTATCCGTTGAATTATTATCCACGACGACTATTTTATCAATTGTTTTATAATCTTTAATATTATCTATAAGTCTTTTTGTGTTTGAAAAATCATTATAATTCACTATTACTATCCCAGTTTTCATAGTATCACCAATATTTATTTTACCATGTATTTAATTAGTTGTAAAACTTATAGTTCATTTGGGAAAAATAAAAAATGGATGATAATTGTTGTTTACCATACATTTTTACTACTTTTTATTTTAGTTAAATATAGATAATAAATGCTTACAGCAGGGGCAAGAAATACATGTCCTGCTAAAAATGATATCATGAACATTATAAAAATGGATAATTTCGTTATGTTATCTTTAGTTTTAAAGTTTAAATTTTTAGCTATTATAATCAAAAACAAAATACATCCTATAATTCCAGTTCGATATAATATATCAAAAAAATCCATTTCAATTATTTTAGCATTTATATTTTGATTATAACCAATTCCCAGTAAATAGGAATCAGGAGATGAATTTAAATATATATTAGTATTGTCTTTTAATAAATCTAGGCGATCAGAAAAAATAAAGCGATTTAGAAATTTATAACTAAAAGCATCACCTACTGTATTTATTTCAAGAAAATTTAGATGAATTTCAATATTTTTATAAAAATTAGTTTTAGGAATAATAATTAAAGCTGATATAATAACTGTTATTAAGCATAAAATAACAGTTATTAATTTTTCCTTGGCTTTTGTTATATATAAATTATGGATAAACTTAATTAATATATATAAGGAAGAAATGCCAAGCGCAATAATGGGGATTTTACTGCCAATACTTAAAGAAGTGTATAAAATTAAAATTAATAATAGGATACGATACAAATAATTATTTTTACTGTTAATTAAATAGTCTAACATCAATGGCATAGTTATTGCAATTATGGCACTTATTTCATTGGCACTATTAAACCAACCGATTGTACCTACTTTACCTTGAGTGTAGGCATTAAAGGAAAGTCCTAAAATATCCGGAATTAGGATTAAAGACATATAGATTGAAGTTACAAATATCAGATCTTTTTTAGAAATATTAATTTCAACATTATTTAAACAAATTAATATGATAGGCAAGTAAAATATTCTAATAATAAATTGTAACTCAGTTATATATGACGATAAGCCTAATTCTTTTATAGAAGTAATACAATTCAAGCATAAATAGATTCCTAAAACAATTAAATAAAATATTTTTTTCTTGGTAATTTGATGTTTAATAAAGAAGGCATACATAAAAACAAATAATAAAAATAACATTCTTATAATTATGCCAATCGTAATATTTAAATTAAAAATGTTTAAGCATAAAGATGTTAAAAGATCAATTACAGGGCTAGAATATAAAAAGATTTTAAATATTGAATCAAACTTACTAGGATTTAAACGTTTCATAATATCACCTACTTTTAATTATAAATTAAGAATAATTAAAAAGAAAGGTCATTTAACTTTTTTTCTCATCAGTACTAATTTTAAAGGTTTATCTTTATTTTCGAGATAAAAGTTTGTATCTAATAAATCATGAGCAATAGTAGGAATAGGCTTTCTTTCATATTCTAGAGATTGCTCTTGCTTTTTCATCTTTTTTTCCTTTATAACGTTAATCGTATAATCGGCTAAAGCAAGGGCTTGAAAAGCAACAATTGTTTTAATAATATAATTTTGAATAGTATTAATTGGAACATTTTTAATAGTTGCTAAAATAGAATTGTTTAAATAATTTGTAAGGGAACTAAGAGATGGAATGTTAACACCTATTGTCGATAAAAAAGCTTGTAAGCCAGGGACATCTAGTGATAATAAGCCTAAAAAAATACCTATACCTAACGGCCAAGCTTTTAATCGACCTAATTCTCGGCTCTTATTGGTTATTTCATTTTTATAAGCAATGTAATTTATAGCACTTATACCTAATTCCATAGCTATTGGGAACATAAAAGCAGGATTATTTAATGATAAAATCAATAAGCAAATAATACCAAGACATTTATCACTTATACCATCAAGAATTGAGCCTAACATAGTCTGAATTTTTAAACCTCTAGCTACCTTACCATCAATAAAATCCGTAATTGTTAATATGCCGGCCGTAATAGAGGCAGTCAAAGCTCCATAAGTGAAATATATTGGTAGCATTAATATCCCACCAATAACGCGCGAAAATGTTAAGGTATTTAAAGCAATTTTTGCATTTATTTTTTCTACTTTAATAATTTTTTCTTTTCTCATACCAAAACTCCCTTTATATTTAATTTTTAATCGTAATATTTTTTAATAAACTTATATCAATTCCATTTAAATAGGATTTAATATCCATTTCTTTTTTACCGGCTGGTTTTATCCTGTTGATATAATATGTACCATTACTACACTCTATTCCCAAACTATTTTTATTAATATTTATTCTTCCTGGTATAACGTCTTTATCGTGTTTGTAATAACCACTTATAATTTTGTATTCAATTCCATTTAAAATAAAGTTAGCATAAGGATGAGGATTTAAGCCACGAACTAAACGATCTACTTCTTCGCAAGTTTTATGAAAATCTATTTGTTCTTCTTCTCTTTTAATATTAAAAGCATAAGTTGCTTGACTAGAATCTTGAGGAATCCTTTTATTAGTCTTATTTATTATAAGTGGTAAAGTTTTAAGGAGTAAATCTCTGCCCATTATTTTTAATATATCATGGAGACTTCCCATTGTATCTGTGTCTTTAATATCATATGAACAAGTACTAATTATATCACCAGTATCCATGTTTTTATCCATATACATTATGGTAATACCGGTTGTTTTTTCGCCATCAATTATAGCATGGTGTAAAGGT
>CALWAM010000031.1 GCA_944373135.1 uncultured Bacilli bacterium
GGGACTTTTAAACCACGATATTCTTGGGGCTTAGTATAAGTGGGATAATCTAGGAGATTATCATTAAAACTTTCAGATTCTAAACTAGTATTAGTAATTACTCCAGGTATTAATCTTATGATACTATCACTAATTAACATGGCTGGTATTTCTCCCCCAGTTAAAATAAAATCTCCAATACTTATTTCATAATCAACGAGAGTTCTTATTCTTTCATCAAATCCTTCATAATGACCACAAATAATAATTAAATGTTTTTCTTTAGATAAATCTATGGCTTTTGATTGATTAAATGTTATGCCATCTGGAGTAAGTAAAATCACTTTACTATCCGGAGTTTTAATTTCATCTAGACATTCAAAGATTGGTTCACATCTTAAAACCATGCCACCTCCCCCACCATAAGGAGTATCATCGACTTGATTATTATTTAATTTTGAATACTTTCGGAAATCAATAATATTTATGGTTACTAATTTTTTTTCAATTGCTCTTTTAATTATTGATTCAGTAAGAAAAGCATTAAACATCTTAGGAAATAATGTTAAAATATCTATTATCATAATATTAAATCTTTAGCTCCTTTGGTTATTATATTATCTTTTACTTCTTTTATATAGTTACCTTTAATTGGAATATAAAAATTTTTCTTTCCAACACAGTAAAGTAAAATATTATTATGATTATACACTATTTCTTTTACTTTTCCTAGTATTTGGTTATTTTCTGTAATGTTCTTCCCTATTAAATCTTCTAATATGTATTCATTATCATTTAATACTAAATCTTCTCTTTTAATATAGACGTTACTTTTTAAATATTTTAAAACTTCATTAATATTATTGTAATTGTCAAAAGTTACCATTTCATAATCTTTATGATGACGATATGTTTTAATTATTTCTGGAATTTTATTTTCTCCTATATACAAGGTGATATTTGGTTTAAATATCCTATCTTTATATTGAAAATTAGAAAGTATTCTTAGCTCACCTTTAATTCCATGAGTATTAATTATTTTGCCTACTTTAATATAATCATTCATTATTGCTCATTCCTAACTTATATAAGATTATACTTGTGGCAACTCCAACGTTTAATGACTCGCATTGCTCATTCATTTTAATATATAAATAATCATCACACATATTTAAAATTTCTGGTGTAACGCCGTTTCCTTCATTGCCAACTATTAAAGCCCATTTTTTAGGAGCTTCGTAATCTTCTAGTAATTTCCCATCTGTGACTTTTGTACCTATTATTGTATAACTATCATCCTTTAATAAAGGAATAATTTTGGTTAAATCTTTAGTTTGAATATCTATATTAAATATCATTCCTTCACTACTTCTAATAACTTTATTATTGTATAAATCTACGCAGTTTTTACCTAAAATAATGGTATCTAAATTAAAAGCGACAGCGCTACGAATGATAGTGCCAAGATTACCAGGATCTTGAACATCATCTATTAATAATATTTTATCTCCAATTCTAGAAGTTTCTTGTTTTTTAACAACAGCCATAACTTTTTGAGGAGTTTTTACCCGACTAATTTTTTTTAATACTTCATCTGATACATAATATATATCCCCTAAATAATTTATTTGATATGTTTCAGATGCAATAAGTTCTATGACTAAATTTCTTCTTAAGGCTTCAAGAACTAAGTGCTCTCCTTCTACTAAATATACCCCTTCTTGGTCACGATACTTTTTTTCATTTAAACTATTCCAATATTTTACTTTTTTATTTGTTAATGAAGTTATAATTTCCATTTTTATTCACTCCTTAATCTTTTTCTTGCTTCTTTATAATTAGGATAATGTTTACTTACTTCTAACCAAAACTTTACGCTATGATTGGCTTCTTTAAAATGACATAGTTCATGAACAATAACATAGTCTAATAATGTAATATCCTTTTTTAGCAATTCACTATTTAAGGTAATTGTATTATTACTACGATTACAAACGCCCCATCTAGTTTTCATTTTTCTAATTTTTAATTTATATAAAGGAAGATAATCAAAATCTTTAGATATTTCTTCTAATCTTTTAGAAAAAATATTAATTGTTTGATTATTAATAAATTTATCTTTCATTTTTTCATCTTTAAATATTATGTATTCATCTTCTATTATAGGCTCGTTTATAGAATTATCATATATTACAGTATATTTCTTACCTAAGAAAGAAAAGTTAAGATTATTGCTCATTTGTTTTTGGTATTTATTATACATTTTTTCTAATGATTTTCTATTACTTTCTATTAAGGTTATAAGTTGTTTTTCTTTATAATAACTAGAACATGAAATAATTAAATTATTATTTTCTATTCTAAAATAAATGTTTTTTATATTTTTGTAATTAATAACTACATCTATAGGTTCATTATTAAGAATTATTTTCATACTTTAGTACATACTTTCTTTGAAAAATCATAAATATCAACCTCAAATATATTTTATCACAATTAAGTAAAAAAAAGGAAACTAACTTTTTTAAAATTTTACTTACACAAAATTTTTTTTAGTGTTATAATGGAAAGTTCGTTAAAAAGTTAGGATGTATTTTAATGAAAAAAGAACTAGACATGGGTAAAGAAAAGTTTATTAAATTATTATTAACTTTTTCAGTATCTTGTGTTATTTCATTATTAGTAGGAGCATTATATAACATAGTTGACCAAATATTTATTGGCCAAAGTGTTGGTTATTTAGATAATGCTGCTACTAATGTTGTTTATCCATTTACAGTTATTGCTCTTGCTGTATCATTATTAATTGGGGATGGAACTACAGCTTTATTTAGTTTATCTTTAGGAAAAAAAGATAATAAAACAGCTAATAAGTGTGTAGGTAATTCAATTATTATTTCTTTCTTATTAGGGATAATAATTACTTTAATAGGAGTAATATTTAAAGAAGGAATGCTTTCTTTATTTGGAGTTACTAAAAATACTTATGGTTATGCAAAAGATTATTTAAATATAATTTTAATAGGTATGCCTTTTTATGTTGTAGTAAATACATTAAATAGTGTTATAAGAGCAGATAATTCACCTAAGTATGCTATGTTTGCAACTTTAATTGGAGCATTATTAAATATTATATTAGATCCAATATTTATATTTGTTTTTTAATACTGGTGTTAAAGGAGCTGCTTTAGCAACTATTATAAGTCAAATTATTTCATGCTTTTTTACTCTAATCTATTTTAAAAAGACTAAAATAATTTCTTTAAGTAAAGAGTCAATGAAGTTTGATTTAGGAATTACAAAGAAGGTTGCAAGTTTAGGTGTTTCAAGTTTCATTACTCAAATATCTATAGTAATTATTGCTGCATTAGCTAATAATTTAATGGTTAAATATGGAATTGATAGCAAATTTGGGGCAGATATACCATTATCAGCGTTTGGTATTGTTATGAAAGTATTTGGAATTGTTGTTTCAATATTTGTTGGAGTATCAGTAGGCGGCCAACCTATAATTGGATATTATTATGGAGCCGGTAATATTAAAAGAGTTAAGGAAACTCATAAACTTATTATTTTAATTAATATCATAGTAGGATTGATAGCAACTATTATATTTGAATTTTTCCCACAAAGTATTATAAAAATATTCGGTAGTGAATCAGCTTTATATAATGAATATGAGTTTTATGTTTTAGAATATATTTAGGAACTATTCTTTTATGCTCAGTAACCAAATCAACTGGTATTTTCTTACAATCTATTGGTAGTTCTGTTAAAGCAATGATATTATCTGTTGCAAGAGATGTTGTCTTTATTGGAACAGCTATGATTATTCTAGCTAGTATATATGGCGTAGTAGGATTATTATTCTCCGCTATTATAGCTGATATATTAACCTTTATTTTAACAATTTGGTTTACACTAGGATTTTATCATAAAGCAAAAGAAAGAAATGCTTACTCTACTTCCCTTGAAAGCATTAGTAATGGTAAAACTATTATTAATAATCATATTGTTATTACTATTTCAAGAGAATATGGTAGTGGTGGAAGATATGTTGGCCAATTATTGGCAAAGAAATTAGGCATTAATTTTTATGATAAAGAATTAATAAAGTTAATTGCTAAAGATACAGGTTTTACCGAAAATTATATTGAAAATAACATTGAATCATCAAATAGTTTAAATAGTTTTTACAATAATGATGATAAAATGTTTGCTAGTGAAACTAAGATAATTAAAAACTTAGCAAAGAAAGAATCATGTGTAATTGTTGGTAGGTGTGCTGATTATATTTTAAGAGATAACAAAAGTACTTATAAAGTATTTATATTTAATTCAATGAAAGAGAAAATTAAAAGAGCAGTTAAATATTATGGTTTAAAAGAAGATAACGCTGAAAAAGAAATAGATAAAATTAATAAAAGGAGAGCTAAGCATTATAAGCATTATACAAATCGTAATTGGAATGATTATAATAATTATGATATGGTTATTAACGCTGATAAATTAGGAATTGAAAATACAGTTAATGTAATTGAAAATATAATTGTTAAGATGGATAAATAAAAGAGCCACAATATCATTTGCGGCTTTTTTTATATAAATAACATTCCTTTTCATGAGAGTTAATAATCCCGATAGCTTGTAAATAAGAATAAATAATAGTGGTACCGATAAATTTCATACCTCTTTTTTTTAAATCTTTTGCCACTTTGTCTGATAATGCTGATGATGTTTTATTAGTTTCATAAATAATATTATTATTTGTAAAATGCCAAATATAATTATCAAAAGTTTTATATTCATTTTGAATCTTTTTAAAAATAATAGCATTATTAATAGCTGCCTTTATTTTAAGTTTATGACGGATTAGGCTTTTATTTTGTAATAAGGTATTTATTTTAGATTCATTATATTTACATATTTTATTTAAATCATAATTATCAAAAGCTTCACGAAATGCTTCGCGTTTATTAAGAATGATTTCCCAGGATAAGCCAGCTTGAAAGGATTCTAATATTAATAATTCAAGTAATTTTTTTTCATCATGAATGGGATTTCCCCACTCTTCATCATGATATTTAATATATAATTTATTATTTAAATTACACCATGAGCATCTTTTTAAATCATTTTTCATAATTTATTCCTTACTTTCTGGTAGTTGACATATGTAATAAATTAGTTAAGTTACTATGATGATTACGATAACTGTTTTCTAATAGATTCTTCATGTCATCTGGTATATCACAACCGATATCATGTTCTACTTCGGCAAGACATTCTTTGAATACTTGGGGATTTAATATAGTAACCATTAAAGATAATTTTGTAACAAAGTCTTGAGAAGAATATTCAAGGTATTTAGTAATAGTTTCTTGCGTATAGGTAAAATTTGCTAAATCGTCATAATCCACTCCTAGCGAAAAAGAATCTAAGCTTTCTGGATCAAGATAGGAATCTAACATAAATTCATTATCAAAAATTGGAGTTAAATGGATACCTTTATCACTTTCTTCTATAATCCAATTACTTTGATGACGATCAATATTATCAATGGTTATATCAAAAGAAAAAACAGTAGTTAATTCTTTCATTAATGTTTCGGTAATAGCTTGAACTTCTTGAGGCGAATATATTTTACTATAATGATACTCTATAGCATGCCATATAGTTTCTAAATTATTCATATCCATTACATCAAGTATTTTTGGTAATGAAAGGCGGTATTCATCTAATAATTGTTGCCCACTAATATATCTAGATTCAGAGTGTTTAAATGATTTAGAAATTAATCCGGCCTCATCAAAAAAAGCCACTAAATGATATTCTACATGAGGTATATTTAATTTTTGTAAAAGCTTTGCAGCAATTAACTCAGTATAAATCCTTAATTCACTTTTAGGTAGTTTAAGATAAAATTTTTCATTTCTAATAGTTAGTGAACCATCAAAGCCAATGTTTACTAAATCTTTTGGAATTCGTAATTCTTTATAATACTTAGTTAAATTAAGATATTTTTTATTTTTTAAAAAATCAAGTGTCATATTTATTTCCTATCTATATTTTTTTTATAAATTTATTATATCATTTCTCAAGAATAATAGATATTAATTATTTTAATATTTATAGTATTTTATCATAAATGTAGTACCACCAGGTGAAGATTTAACATTAATAAGGCCATCATCTTTTTCAATAATTGATTTAGTTAAAGAAAGTCCAATACCGATACTATCTATATTTGAATTTTCTCCTTTATAAAATCTTTCAAAAATATGAGGTAAATCTTTTTGGGATATGCCTTTACCAAAATCTTTTATCTCGATAAAAGTATAAGCAGTATTTTGATTATAGTTAATTAATATTTGCTGATTATTAGATGAATGTTCAGCACAGTTTTTTAATATATTAGTTATTGCTTCCGTTTGCCATTTAGAATCACAAACTAAGTCTATATCTTCATTAGAGTTTACCATGATAGTGATATTTTTTAAATCACAAAGAGGTGAAATATTTTTAATGGCATTATAGATTATTTTCTTAACGCTAACTTTTTCTTTAGTAAAATGAATAGTATTAGTATCAAATTGTGATAATTTTAAAAGTGATTGAACTAAGAAATTAATATTTGTTGCTTCTCTTTTGATGTCTCTAATAAAATCATTTCTAATTTTTTCATCCATATTGGGATCTTCAATTAAATTATCAAGAGTTATATATATACTAGTAAGTGGAGTTTTTAATTGGTGAGAGATGTCTTCTAATGATTTTTTTAAATTCATTTTATCTTGTTTTATATTTTCAGCCGTTTCTTTTAATAAGATAGTTGTTTTGTAAATTTCATTTTTTAAAATAGATTGTTCATCTTCAGAAATAGAGTCAATTTTTAATTCATAATTTTTTTGGTTTATTTGTTCTAGATATCTAATAATATCTTGGATATCATTTTCTTTTTTCTTATTGTATCTATAAAAAATGATTAATAAAAGTAAGATTAAACTAACAATAAATAAAATATTAATAACCAAAAAGATAATATGATTATGATCATTAGCAATTATAATGGATTCATCATTTATATCGATTCCATATTTAGCGAAAATTATTGATTGATTTTTTTCTTTGTTATTTAATATTTCGATAATTTCATTATCAGTAAGAAGTGGATATTTTTCTTTTATAATGGTAATTATAGCATTTATTTTACGATTAAAATTACTTTGATAGGTGTGATATTCATAATAGTTTATTATTAAAAATAAAAATAGAGAGCATAATGAAGTTAGACCAATTATAAATAAATATTTTTTTAATTCTACTTTATTTTTCATCAATTCTATACCCTATTCCTTTTATGGTGATAATAATATCGCTTTTAATTTTTTCTCTTATTCTTTTAAAATAAACTGTAATAGTATGATCATCAACGTCATTGCCAGTCCATTCCCATATTTTATCTAGAATGGTATTTCGACTTACAACTTTATTAAGATTATTAAACAATAAATTTATTAACTTTAGTTCTAAGGCGGTAAGCTCTATTTTGTTATTATTTTTATAAAGTGTTAATTTATCCATGTCGAAGGTTATATCTTTGATTTTAATAATATTATCTTTTTTTGATTTTAATAATATTTTATTTACTCTTGCTAATAATTCCTTGGTACTAAATGGTTTAGTAAGATAATCATCAGCTCCCATATTTAAACCATTTACAATATCATCTTCATCATCTTTAGCAGTTAAAAATATTGTAGGTATGCTTAATTCTTTAATCACTTTTTCATATAAATCAAAGCCATCACCATCTGGTAGTGTTATATCAAGAATTATTAAATTAATTTTATTATTTTTTAAGTATTCTTTAGCATCTTTTAAGTTGGTTTTATATATTAAATTATAATTATTTTTACTAAAGGAATAAGATAGACCTTTAATAATAGCTAAATTATCTTCAATTAATAAGATATTCATTGGAATCACTCCTTGTATTAATTATTATACCATAATAAAGGAGCCTAAAATGCTCCTCTATACTAAATATTTTCATTTCTAATTGTTTCAATTGTATTTTGTTTATTAATCTTATTAAGTGAGTATTTCATTATTATTGAGATTAGTATAAATACTGTTATTATAGATAATAATATAGCAACTATAGGTAATTTATAAGGTATACCTTCGTCTTTAGCTAAGAAATAATATATAACATAAGATATTAATATACCTATTGGAATACCAATTATTAATGATTTAAATCCCATAAATAAGCTCTCTAATCTAATCATTCGATTAAATTCTTTAGTAGTCATACCAACAGATTTTAACATAGCAAATTCTTGACGTCTTAATTGCATATTGGTTGTTATCGTATTAAATATATTAGTTATGCCAATTAAAGTAATAACAACTATAAAGCCATATAGAAATATCCCAATTAAAGTAAATAAATTATTCATTATCCGAGTATTTTCTTCTAAATTATTAAGAGTATATTCTTCATTATCTAAATAGGCGTCAATATCATCTTGTAATTTAGTGGCATTATTAGATTTAAAGTAAATGGTTAAGTTATTATTATCAACTATTTGATCAAATAATTCATCACTAATTATTATACGAGCTATTGAATCGTTTTTTAGACCAAATGGTGCTTCATCTGTTAGCGCTACTATTTCGATTGAAAAATCATCGCCTTTTCCATTAATATTGCCATTAATAATATCGTCAGTTTTAAAGTCATAAACGCGCATACTTTTGCTTATAAATTTGTCTTTTTCTTCATCATATTTAGATACGTTTAAGTAATCAAATAAAATAGCTTTATTTTTAACATTATTATAATCCAACCCTAAAGATTTTAAATACTTTTGGTATTGATAATCCCCAATTGCTGTAATTGTTATGTAACTTGGGATGTTAGAATCTAGCTCTAAATTTTGCCAACTAAGATATTCTTTATTATAATGAGTATTACTAAAGCTTAAGGTTGCTTCTTTTAAAATAGTAAAATCTTCAATGTTATCTAATTGCGTGGTTTCTATAATTTTTTGATAAGTTTCATCTTTATAATTAGAAGCATATAAAGATATATTATATTCCGATATATTAAGTTCATTTTCTACCGTATCAAAAGCAATATTCATAAAACTAGATAAGCCAATAAAGACAAATACTGATACAATAATTGATATAACAGTGGTACGATATTTTTTCTTATTTCTTTTTAAATTTTTATAAGAAATTTCACCACCAATTCCAAAGATTTTTTTAATTAATTTTGGTGATTTAACTTTTTTAGAATTTATTTTTATGTTAGCACTATTTCTGATTGAATCAATCGGAGAAATAGCGGCGGCTTTTCTAGCGCTGCGGAATGCCGATAAGTATATAGTTATAATACCTAAAATTACGGCTATTACGACGGATATAAAAGAAAATGAGAATTCAAGTTTTAAACCAGTAGATAACATATCTTTTAGATAATAGTTACTAATTATTATTAAGATAAAAGTTGCAAAGAATCCCGATAATAAGCCAAGAGGAATTCCTATTATGCCAAGAATTGAGGCTTCATAAAAGACGTTTTTCTTAATTTGTTTTTTAGTAGCACCAATACTTCTTAACATACCATATTGTTTTATTTTTTCGGTTATGGAAATATCAAAACTATTTCTGATACAAAATACTGAAGTAAAGACTATTATACCCATGACAATACTAACTACAACACCTAAACCTCCTACACCAGTACTAGTAATAGGATTTGTTTCTAAACCAATTAAATAATCATTAATATTTATATTGTATTTAGCTTTTTTTATTTCATTATTTACATTATTATATTCTTCACTTGATAATGGTTCATTTGAATAAAATTTTTCTAGGGCATCGCCGTCAATTCCTAATAAGTTAGCAGTATTTTGATAAACATTTTTAATACCTTTTTTATTATATCTAACGAAGACATCTACATTACCAGATATATT
>CALWAM010000032.1 GCA_944373135.1 uncultured Bacilli bacterium
AATATAGTTGGATTATCATGACCTAGTATATCTAGTTTTAATAAATCAGCTTCTATGGCATGGTAATCAAAGTGGGTTGTTCGCCAAGTACTTAAAGGATCATCAGCGGGATATTGGAAGGCCGTAAAATCCCATACATCTTTGTAACCAGGAACAACAACAATTCCTCCAGGATGTTGTCCAGTTGTTCTTTTAACTCCCGTACAACCGACAGCTAAACGTTCAGCTTCTGGTGTACGAATAGTAGATTTAATCAAGCCTTTTTTCTTTAATTCATCTTTACTTGGGATAGCTAAATTATAAGTTTTAGCTTCTAAACGTAATTGATCGTGAAGTTTCTCTTCAAAGAATCCTTGAACGTAACCAAAAGCAGTTTTATCAGCAACAGTAGATACTGTACCGGCACGGTAGACATTATCGGTTCCGAATAAAACTTTGGTATATTCATGAGCAGAAGGTTGGTTATCTCCACTAAAGTTTAGATCGATATCTGGTACTTTATCAGCATTAAATCCTAGGAAGGTAGCAAATGGCATATCATTCCCTTCACGAATTAGTTTTTTTCCACATTTTGGGCATATTTTATCAGGTAAATCAAATCCGGAAGAATAATTTTCGACTAGAGGAGTACCTTGTTCGTCATTAAAGATAGCATAACTACACTCATCACAATAATAATGGGCTGGTAAGCCATTACACTCGGTGATTCCCATCATGGTAGCAACAAATGATGATCCAACTGAACCACGGCTACCAACTAAATAGCCTTCATCATTTGAATGTTTTACAAGTTTTTGAGCAATTAAATAAATAACGTCAAATCCGCCACCAATTATTCCGCCTAAAGAAGCTTTTGCTTCTTTTAATGCCTCATCTTCAGCAATCTCAGGATTTTCATCTATGATTTTATCTTTCATTAACTTAATTACTGCATCATATCCAGAATTAATGGTTTCATGAAGAATATGGGAGAAGTTTGCACTAATATCGGATTCATTCCAATTAGGATGATCTATTTTCATTTTTCGTTCAACTAAGCCTAAAATTTTATCACCATAAAATTCTTGAGCTATTCTTTCTTCAATCATCCGCGGTAGTGGATTACCATACATTGTATAAGCTTTTTCATAGACCATATTTTTACATATTTCTTGCGAATTTTCAATGATGGGAGAATATGGTTTAGCAGGATAATCAACTACTTCAATAATGTCAATCATGTCTAGGATTTTATTAGGATTTGTTATAACTATTTCTTTTATTAAATTTTGATCGTTTAACCAAGAGAAAGAATCTTTCATTTCTTTAGTAGTTCTAAAATATTGATTAGGTATATGTCCTGGAGTGTAATCAAAATTATTATCATAATTACTAGTTAAAAGATAGTTATCAGTATCATTATCCTTTTTGACAATACCAAGAACTTGAAATTTTCTTAATGAATTTAAAATAGCTTGTTTTTTATTATCATCATTATTGCGAATATTTTCTTCTATTTCATTCTTATCAGTAATATAAATATTATTTAAATTTTCTAAAGAAGTATTTAAGCCTTTTATTTTACTTAATATATATAAATATTTAAGAACTTTTTCATCAATTAATGTTAAATTGGTTCCTGATGATTGACATTCCTTTTTAATTTTTTCAAGATTATATTCATTATTATTAGTTTTTACTTTTCCAGATAAATGTCTTGCTAATGGGTGTCTGCCTTTACCGGGAACATTTTGATTTACAATTATTTCCCGATATATTAAGTCTTTTTCATCTATATTATGTACATCGCCAGTGGCAACGACTAATTTTCCAGCTTTTTTAGCACAATTTATGATTTTCTTTAAACAATATTTTAAGTGATCTATATTGTTAATATCATGGCTATAAACTAAATGAAGATAGTTTTCAAGAGGTTGTACTTCGATGTAATCATAAAATTCCATCGCTTTAATTAATTCTTCGTCACTTCTAGTTTTAGCAATATTAAATATTTCACCATTTAAGCACGCACTACCGACTAATAATCCTTCTTTATTTTCGTTAATTAAATAACGAGGTATTCGTGCATTACGATCTAAAAAATTAGTATTAGCAAAACTAATTATTTTAAATAAGTTTTTTAAACCAACTTGATTCTTAGCAATTAATGTAATATGTTTAGAAGAATCATAAATATTAGCAAAATGTTCAGTATAAGTTTTTCCCGGAATATTTTCATACATTTGTAAAAAATTTTCATGACACCAAGTAAATTTAAAACGATAAGTATCAATATCATATTTTTTAAAGGGATTATCATATTCTTTATTATTATCATTAATAGGAACAATGTAGTTTTTAAAGCTACAAAGTGTCGCAATATTATCTAATTTTTTAGGATCATTTTTAAAAGCTAATTCTTCTAATAAACCTAAGTTATTTAAATCTTTAAGAGTCTTTACGCCATTTATTTGTTTAAGCATTTTATTGAATATAAATGCTGTGTTTTCTGAGTCGACATCGGCGCCATGGTGTTGACCAACATAAACTTTTACAGTTATAGAGTTTTCGCCAGTAAATTCATTTTCATATTTAATGACAATTTCATTTTCTGCAGGATGTAATTTTATGATGTTATTAAAATCAATTAAATGACTATGTTCATCAAGTGTTACATCAATATTTATTTCTTCGGTTTTACTAGCTTTACGAATAGTATCTAAAAAATATTCTTTTTTTATTTTTGTTATTCTTTGTTCGGTTGTGATATCAATAGTATTAATTTCAGTTTCAACAGTCTTAATTATTTCTTCATTATCGACTTTAATACTTTTAATATTAGCAATTATTTCGTCGCTTAATTTAACGCCGGTTGCTTCAGAATCATTGGCATCTTCATCATCTTTTTCGCCAGTATCGATACCATAATATTTACCTAAAGCTTTTAAACTATGCTTTTTTTGGTCACGGTTTATAACCCGTGATAACATTAAGGTATCAATTATAGGATTAGTGAGAGTGCCTAAATTATATTTATAATAGGCCATATCAAGCATATTTTTATCAAATGTAGCATTATGAGCAACTAAAGGGAGATTACCTATCCAATCTTTAAATTTTTTAACAACTGTTTCTTCATCAAAAGCATCTTTAACGTCTTCATCAGTAATATCGGTTACACGAGTAATAGCTTCATCAATATGATGATGAGGATTAATTAATTCATCAAAGCGATCAATTACTTCACCGTTATGAATCTTGACGCCACCAATTTCAATCATGCTATCGCCTAGACCAGGATTAAAACCAGTTGTTTCAGTATCGAAGATAACAAAAGTATTATTAGCAATTAATTCATCATTTGAATTATAGCAAACATTTAAAGTACTTTCACACATATCTAATTCTGTTCCATAACCAATTTTAAAATATTTAAGATTTTTTTTATCTTCTTCAGCTTCTTTAATAAATTCTTCAAGTTTTTTTATTCCTTCTTGATTATCACTATCTTTTATTTCTTCTAAAGATTTTTTTAAATCATCTATCCGGGCTTGTGCTTGTTTTTTTAAATTTTTATTATAGCTAGTAACTTCGGAAAAGACATGAGTAAAAGCTTGACATGAATCATGATCAGTTATGGCAATACCGGGATGATTAAAGGCAATAGCTTGTTTTACTAATTTAATCTCATCACATACGCCATCCATTTGACTCATCATAGTATGAGCGTGTAATTCAACTCTTTTTTCGTCTTCATTGTCTTCACGAATAATAGCTGGTGATGGTATTTCTTCATAACTGCGGAGATTAAAGACTAAATCATTAGCAAAATTATCATAACGGACTTGGCCTTTAAAACTATACCATTTACCATCTTTTAATTGTTTAGATTTAGCCTTAAAATCTTCTTCGTCTTTGGCAAAGGATTTAGCTAAAATACTTGAAGTATTATCACTTATTTTTAAAGTTATTAAATATAAAGTACGATTATCTTTCGTTTTTATTTCATTAAATTCACTTCCAAATATAAAAGCTTCTAAATGAACATTATTTTCTTCTTGAGTTATAGAATTAATACTAACTAACCCTTTACGTGAATAAGCCACTTTTTTACGATGATAAAAATTATTATTTGAATCATTTACTTCTTCATATGTTGTAACTTTTACTTCTTTATTTTTATCAGCTATTATTTCTTCTTCTATTTTATTTTTCATATCTTGATCAATAGTTATGACAACACTTATATCATGAATTCCTAGTTCGCCTAATTTATTCTTTAAAGGAGGTATTTCTTCATTTAAGATTGATGTTTCTGTTTCACTATCAACTAAAATAGTTATTAAATTATCCTCAATACTAATTTTAGTATCTAATAATGATACTAATGATGGTCTTTCTTTAGTTAAGTCATTTAATAAATATTTAAAGTATTCTAAAATATCATCATTACTAATTGTATTATAAATAAAATTTACTATACATTTA
The DNA here is from genome assembly GCA_944373135.1 of uncultured Bacilli bacterium. Classification (GTDB taxonomy): domain Bacteria; phylum Bacillota_I; class Bacilli_A; order RF39; family UBA660; genus CALWAM01. The sequence continues at coordinate 4,468 of CALWAM010000032.1, forward strand.
GTATTTCCATTAATACCATTTTTAGCACATTTTATGATATCAGTTGCAGTTTTTGGTTTTAGAGGGAAATCATTTTCAATAAAAACATAGAAAGTTTCTTCTTGTCTATTAAGAATTACTTTTGATATTTTGGTAGTAAGAAAATCATTACTATCATATTCATAATTGATACTGTTAAAAAAGTTTATTAATTCTTGATTCATTTTGTTACAACCTTTCTATATTAGTAACATTTACTTGGTATTTATTTAATCTCTTTTCAACTTTACCAATTATCATTACTAAATCATCTGTTTTTATATTATTTAATAATTTATTATATTTGGGGAATACAATAAAATCAAGCATCCCTTCTTCATCACTAGCACTTATAAATGCCATTGTTTCATTGTTTTTAGTTTGTAAAGTTTTAATTTTATTAATTAGAACAACGCATTTTACATATTTACTTAAATAAGATGAAATATTTTTAATTTTAACAATTCCTTGTTGGTAGGTACTAGAAGGATGATTAGTTAAGAAAAATCCTAGAACTTCTTCTTCATATTTCATTAATTCATTATTACTATATTCTGGCACTTCTTCAATTACAGGTTTCATAACTAAAGACTCATCTAAGTCGCTATATAATTCAGCATACCGGATAGCATTATCTAAGTTATTGACTAAAGTATGATAATTTAAATTAAAAGAAGAAAAGCAACCAGCATATATTAAAGATAATATAGTTTTTTTATTAATACTTTTTCCATAGCAACGAGCAATAAAGTCAAAAAAGTCACTGAATTTTTTTTGTTCTCGTTCTTTTAATATAGAAAGACAACCACTATTTCCAACTCCTTTAATAGCGGATAGAGGTAATCTAATAGTTTTACCATCAATTAGGTATTTATCTTCACTTAAATTTATATCAGGTTTTAAAATAATTAAATCATTTCTTTTTAACATCGTTATATACTCTTTGGTTTTTATCTCACTACCAATAGTCATGTTAAGTAAATTGGTAATAAAGTATTCTTTATAATGAACTTTTAAATAAGCCATTTGGTAACCGATTAGAGCATAACAAACAGAATGAGATTTATTAAAACCATAATTAGCGAATTTTAAAATTAAATCATATATTTCTTTGGCTTCTTCTTCTTTAATATGATTTTTAGCGGCTCTTTTAATAAAATTATCTTTTTCACTGGTCATGATTTCTTTTTTCTTTTTACTCATGGCTCTGCGAATATTATCAGCTTCAGCATAAGAGTAATTAGCGAGTTTACTAAGTATTTGCATAATTTGTTCTTGATAAACTATAATACCATAAGTTTCTTTAAGAATTGGTTCTAATTTACTATTGATGTATGTTATTGGTTCTTTATGTTCTTTTCGTCTTATAAAAGTATCAATGTTTTCCATAGGTCCGGGACGAAATAAAGCAACAGCTGCATATAAGTCAAAAAAAGTTTTAGGTTTTAATTTCTTTAAAAAATTAATCATTCCGGCGCTTTCATATTGAAATATACCACTGGTTTCTCCACTGCTAAACAAATTATATACTAATGGATCATCAAGAGGAATATTTTTTAAATCTAAATTTATATTAAGATTTTTCTTTATTAAATCTAAGACATTATGAATAACTGTTAAATTAGCAATTGATAAAAAATCCATTTTTAATAAACCTAGTGATTCTAAATAATTCATAGTGATACCGGTGGCAATATTATTATCCATAACATAAATTGGTATTAAATTATCTAGTGTCTCAGATGATATAACAACACCAGCCGCATGGGTACTAATATGTCTTTTTAAGCCTTCTAATTTTAAAGCTATTTTATAAATGTTAATTAGTTGATTAGCTTTTAAATAAGCAACTAATTTTGGATTTTCTAAATTTTCTTTGAGACTAAGATGTGGATTTATCATCTTAGTAGCAGTATCTATTATATTAATATTAATATCTAATGTACGCGCAACATCTTTAATTACTTGACGAGATCCTAAGGTACCATAAGTCATAATTAATGATACTTTATCTTTGCCATACCTACTTTTTACATATTCTATGACTTCGTCACGGCGGGTATCTTCAAAATCTATATCAATATCAGGCATAGTAATACGTTCAGGATTTAAAAATCTTTCAAATAATAAACCATATTCAAGGGGATCAACTTCGGTTATTCCTAAAGAATAACTTACTAATGAACCTGCCGCACTTCCCCTACCTGGACCAACCATAATATTGTTTTGTTTAGCATATTTAACATAGTCATAGACAATTAAAAAATAATCAACAAAGCCCATTTTATTAATAACATCTAATTCATAAATTAATCTATCTTGATATTTCGATGGTACTTCATGATTTAATCGCTTTTCTAAGCCTTTTTTACATAAAGCTCCTAAATAAGAGAAAGAATCTTTAATATTAGAATCATATTTAGGTATGTATTTCCCTTGGATGGGAATAGTAAAATTAATATCTTCAATAAAAGAAACTGTTGTTTGTTTAGCTATTTCATCAGGAATAATAAAGTAATCTTCTTCATGATTAATTTTTTCATAGTCATTGATATTTTTCCCAAGTCTTATCATGTCTAAATAATCTAAATATTTAGTATCTTCTAGTTCTAAACATTTAATAACATTACCATAAACTATATTTTTGGTAAGAAGTAAGCCATTTTTCTTTTCATAATCATTTTTATACATTATATATGGACTAGTAAACGCTAAATCTTGATATAACGGCGATGATTTATAGGGAATAACAATTTTAAGATTAAGATAATAATCTTCAAGATCTTTTAATGTAATGGCTCTTGTTTGGATAATTGTATTTAACTTTAATAAATTTTTGTAACCTTCATAGTTTTTAGCATATAAATAAATAGGAAAATTATTTATTTCAATTTCTAAACCGATTATGGGTTTTATATTATTTTCTAAACAAGAATTATAAAAGTCCATGACATAAAATAAATTATTGTCGATAATACCACATGCAGTGATATTATGCTTTTTTAAAAAGGTTATTAAATCTTTTATTTTTATCATGCTAGTTAATAAAGAATATTCAGTTTTGAAAGTAAGAGGAAAAAACATAATATCACCACCTGAACTATATAAAAAATTATAACAAAAAAAAGAGTTAAAATAAACTCTTAAGTAGCAAAAATAAATAATTTTAAATATATTTAGAAACGTATATTTTACGGGTATTTCCTTCTTCATAAGCATCAAAGATACCAATAATACTATTTATTAATTGGCGAAGTAAATCTTCTTTTTTTTCTAATTTAAGATGCAACAGATTATACTTTAATTCTGAACGAAATGCATAATCATCTAAATATTTAGCTAAAATTTTATCTAGTTTAGTTATTTCTAATAAATCACTAGGATTATATGCATCAATAGAAAAAATAAATTTTTCATATACACCAATAAGCTTTTCGGTTAATTTATCGCCTTCAAAAAATTCAAAGTTAATAATACGATAAAAATTTGGACAATGTTTAATAATTTCTTTATTATTCATGTAATCACCTTCTAGCTTAATTAAATAATAATATAATTTTATATAAATGTAAATAAAAAAGACTCAAAAGAGTCTAAAAATATCTTGAATAGTTATATAAATCATTAGTAGTATTAATAAAGCAAAGCCAACTAAATGAATATAATTTTCTACTTTACTATTTACAGGACTACCCTTAATTTTTTCAATTATTAAGAATAATACTCTACCACCATCGAAGGCCGGGAATGGTAAAATATTAACAAAACCTAGATTAATACTTAAAAATGCTACTAAATATATTAATTGTTGAATACCCAAAGAAATAGATTGATCAACAATTGAATACATTCCGACTGGACCAGCTAATGAACTTAATGATAATGCTCCGGTAAATAATCCAGCAATAACTGTTACCATACTACTCATAATTGAGGCAAATTTAGCAAAAGCATATTTTATAGATGGAATGAAGCCTTTTTCAATTTTTTGTTCAATTTGTAACCCAAATACTTTACTTTCTGTGCCATCTTCTAGCTTAATAGTTTCAGGTGTTATTTCATAGGTTTCTTCTTCGTTATTGGCTTTTTTAACAGTGATATCATAAGAACCATCTTTACTATTCATTGTTAAATAAAGTTGAGCTTTATCCCAAGTATAAACTTTTTTACCATTAACAGCAGTAATTATGTCTCCAACTTCAATTCCCGATTTAGCAATAGCAGAATCTTCCATAATTCCACTTATACGTGGTGTTAAATCATTACCTCCCCAGATTAAAGCCATGAAGAATAAAACAACAATGGCTAGTAAAAAGTTAAATGTTACACCAGCAACCAATATAATTAATCGTTGATACCATGGACGATTACACATAAATTGATCTTTAGGTATTTTATTATCGTCTTCCATAACTTCTCCAGCCATTTGGACATATCCCCCAATAGGGAATGCTCTTATAGAATATTGAATTTTATCTTTCCCAATATGTTTCCAAATTAAAGGCCCCATACCAATAGAAAATTCATAAATAAAAACTCCACTTTTCTTAGCTGTTATAAAATGACCAAATTCGTGTATTAAAACTATAATACCTAAAATTACTAATAAAATTAAAATGCTAATTAACCACATATTATTCCTCCTATTTATTATTTACTATTAAAGTATACTATTATTAAGGATATTTAGCAATTAAAATATATATTTATAAATAAAAAAGATACTTGTTTAACAAATATCTAAAATGAATCAATATTAATTTTTACTTTTTTTAAGCCTTTTATATATGCATCAGCTTGAATTAATGTTCTAATAGCCTTAGCTATTTTACCATTCTTACCAATAATTAATCCCATATCATTATCATGTACTAATATTTCAAGAATTATTGTCTCATCTTCACCATTAAATTCTTTAACACTAACCATATCAGGCTCATTGACTAAGCTTTTAACTATAAATTCAGCGAAATCTTTTATTTCCATTTATTATTTCACCTTTTTCTTAGAATCAGCAAATTTTTTCATAACACCAGTTTTACTTAGTAAATTACGAACAGTATCAGTAAGTTGAGCTCCATTTTGTAACCAATATAAAGCTTTTTCTTCATCAATTTTAACTTCAGCAGGAACTGTTATAGGATTATAGGTTCCTACAGTATCGATAAATCTTCCATCTCTTTTACTTTTACTATCAGCGGCAACAACACGATAAAAAGGTCTTTGTTTTGCGCCCATTCTCTTTAGTCTTAATTTAACTGCCATATCTATATTCCTCCTTCGTTTGCAACTTAAGTTTATCACAGAAGCTATTAGGTGTCAATATAATTATATTAACAGTTATAAAATAAATACTCTATTTCAAGTATTTATTTAAAATTAGTTTAAGCTCTCGGCTTAACGTTAAATATCCCTGCACATAAAATTATAGTGATGTGCAGGGGCAAGTCTTCGATTTTAATTTATCTGTTATATTTAATTTTATCTG
>CALWAM010000033.1 GCA_944373135.1 uncultured Bacilli bacterium
TAGTAATTATATTGAAATATTTAATTATTTATTTAGTAATTAAATATTTCTTTTTTTCATATGATTTTATTGAGGTGAATCAATGAAAAATATTATTCCATATGAAAAAGAAATTACGTTTGATACCAAGATAGCAGAAATTACGAGTATATCTTTAGAATATAATGCTAAAGTAGAAGGAAATGCTATAGTTGGGGAATTTGTGGTAAGCGGAGATTATAAAGCTCATGAGGTAAGTGTTAATAAAGATAATTTTAAATATAACTTACCATTTACAGTAGAACTAGGCGAAAATATTGATTTAGAATCAGTTAAACATGATATTAGTGACTTTACTTATGATATTATAGATAATAACAAACTTAGAGTAAAAATTGATTTTTTAGTAGAAGCTAATGAAAAAAAAGAAGAAGAGATTATTCCTGAAATTAATGAGGATGATTTAGATGAGAAAATAACCGAATTATTAGATGATTCTTTAAGAGATGATAATGAAGTAAAGGAAGAAATAGTTGAAGAAAAGAATAATGAAAATGAAATAAGAGTTATGTCTAATATTAACGAATTTACGGATACTTTTGTTACTTATCATATTCATATTGTAAAAGAAGAAGAAACAATTGAAAGTATATGCCAAGCAGAACATATTTCTAAAGATATATTAATGGAATATAATGAATTAACTAATGTTAATGTTGGTGATAAAATTATTATTCCTGAAATAGATAATGAATAGTTTAGATGTTATTAAAGAAATTTATAAACCTTATCGTTATACTAAAAGAGGAAAAACGGTTGTTTTAGAGTCGACGCAAGGCAATTATGTCGTTAAAGAAAAAAAGAAAGATATAAGAAGTGTTTATAATTATTTAAAAAGTCGTGGTTTTAATAATTTTCCTAATTTAGTTGATGATTCGAGAAGCGATATTGATGTATTTGAATATATAGATGATGTTGAAATGCCAACTGATCAAAAGATAAATGATTTAGCAGTATTAGTTGGTAATTTGCATAAAAGTACTGCATATTATAAGGAAATAAGTGAAGATACTTATAAGAGTATTTATGAAAATATTAAAAATAACGTTTTATATTTAGATAACTTATATGATGAAATGTTTAACAAGTTTTTAGCTTATGAATATCCTTCACCTAGTAATTCGTTATTTTTAAATCATTATACTATGTTAAAAAATGTTTTAAAATATTGTTTAACATCATTAGATGAGTGGTATAGTAGTGTTAAAAATATAAATAAACAAAGGATATCTTTGATCCATAATAATCTTAGTTTAGATCATTATTTAAAAAGTGATAAAGACTATTTAATAAGTTGGGACTTGAGTACTTTTGATACACCAATTTTAGATATTTATAAGTTATATCAAAAAGAATTTATGAATGTAGAATTCAAGTCTGTTTTAGATAAGTATTTAGAAAAGTTTAAATTAGATGACAATGAAATTAAGATATTATTTATATTAATAAGTATTCCTTTACCTATCTCTTTTGGAGATAGTGAATTTAAAAATACGATAGAAGTAAGAAATTGTCTAGATTATGTTTATAAAACAGATAAGTTAATAAAAGATTACGCTAAAAATGAGTAATCTTTTTAATATGGCCATAAAAGCCGAAATAGTAAGAAAAATAAAAGACATATTTCAATTAATAAAATAAACAAATTAAATCTAAAGGGTAGAATTAAAGTTATAATTACTTGGTAAAAAATTAATATTGATAGAATTAAGATTAAAAATAAAGTAAAGAAGCCAGGATAACGACATGGACGCATATTATCACCTAGTGTATTATATGAAATTATTTTACTATTGTTAAATCTGTGTTATAATGAAATATAATAGAAGAGGTAAGTATGAAAAGGGTAATTTATATTGAAATTGGTAAAATAGTTTTTTTTGTAGTTTTCTTAATAATTATCTTTGGCGTATTATCTTATTTTATTGTTGGTAATATTTTAGCTAATAGAATTACTAATATTTATTTAGAAAATGATTTATTAGTAGAAATACAAGATACTATTAGAAAAGATATATCTAATGTGATGGATAACGATTATCGGAATGTTATCGTTACGAATAATAATGATAAAGTTATAACTTATATTATTGTCATGGATTATGATGATAATGATTTAATTACTATGGTAGATAATCGAGTTCGAGATATTAGCTTATTAAATAAATATGAAAATTATTATATTTTAGGAGAGTATGACTTAGAACCAGGAGAATCAAAAAAAGTAAGTATTAATGTTTGTTTAAATAATAATAAAACTAAATATGTTAATATTAAATTGAAAGTAATAAGAAAGGATTAATATGAAAAAGGGGTTTATTTTCGTTGAAACAATAGTTGTAGTAGCTTTTTTAACGACAGCTTTGTTATTAATTTATACATCTTTTATCCAAGTGTTAGTAGAAGAAAAGCAAAGAAATTCTTTTGATGATACCGCCTATATATATCGGACATATTATATTGAAGATTTTTTAGTTTCTCTTAATTTAGAAGATTATATTTATAATCATTTAGAGACGGAAGTTGACGGGGTTAAACCTTTAGTTACAATGTTTAATTGTGGGGATTTAAGCCTATATAATTTAAGAGATGTTAATAACAATATAATTCAGAGTGAAGTTGATAAACAAAAATTTTGTGAAGCTATAATTAATGGGGGAAGATTTGATGTTGTAAATATTTATATTACAAGATATGATGTTAGCGAGCTTAGTGATTGCGTAGAAGAAGATAGTATTATATGTAAAAAAAATGATGAATTACGTAATCTTTCTTCTGGGGTTATTAGTTATATTAAAACATTAAGTGGTTTTGATGATGGTTATAGATTAATCATTGAATACAAAGATCAAGAAGATAATTATTATTATAGTAATGTTAAAATAGCTAAGAGGGGATAAAATGAATAACAAGGGATTTACATTAGTCGAGTTAATTGTAAGCATTGGTCTTATTTCAATTGTGATGGTATTTTTGTTTAATTTACTAGGTAATGTTAAAAGAGAAGAATCTTTAAATAATAGTAAAAATACCGATTCTTTAAATAGATCAATGATTATAAGAGTTATACAAAATGATTTTATTGAATTAAATTTACGTAGTGTTAATACTTGTAATGTAGGAGAAGTATTATGTTATTCTTTTTATTTTTTAAATGGTACAACTAAACAATTAATTGTTAATAAAAATAATATTATTTATGATAATGAAAAGTGGTTATTGGAAAGTGGTGAATATACTAGTAATAATAGTGTTTACTGCACTAATAAAGAGTATGGTGATAATTATTATTTAAAGATATTTATTCCCGTTATTAATAGTGTTAATGATGGTAAAGTAAGAGATATAGAATTGATTAGGATTGGGAAATTAAGTGAAATAACGACGTTTAATGATATTACATGCTAATGATAAAAATTAAGTATGATAATATTATATGAATAAAACGTGAAAGTAAAAATTTATTCACTTTTATAGGAGTATCATTTAAGATACTTTTTATTTGCATAATTATTGATAGGCCACCAAATGAAATATATGTTAATGATAAAAAGGCTTTTAAAGTTATTGATAAATTTAATGTGCTTAGAGTATTAAGACCATTAGTTATTTCAAAAAAACCGACTAATGTTTTATATTTATCTGGGATTAAAATAGTTAGAAGATTAAAGAAAATAATTGTTCCTAAAATAATTGTTAGAGTATTTATACTCTTAGATATAGCATTGGGTATTAAGGAAGAAATATTTATATTGTTGTTAGGTGGGATTTTATTAGTTGGCATTTTAGTAAATAGTAAAATAATTATATTAGGTATATAATGAGCTAATATGATTTTGATAACTAAATCAGATGGCAAGTATAATGATAAGATTTTAAATAAGAAAAAAGGATTAGTAAAAAAAGAAAAAGTTAAAATTTTGGCTGAATTTTCCGAAGAAATTATTTTTTTTTGATATAATTCTTTAGTAATGAAAGCACTACTTGGTGTCCCACTTATTAATGATAGACAAAAAACATAGATACTTAACGGAGATATAAAAAGGTATTTACTGAGAAAAGAAAGTAATTTAGTAATATAGTAAGGAGCATTTAAATTTATTAATAGTGAGGATATAATAAACATGGGAAATAGGGAGGGAAATACTTGATATAAAAAGAGAGAGCAACTAGATATTATATTATTAGCTATAATACTTTTATGTGTAAAGATATAGTAAATGTATAAAAATAGTAAAATTATTAAGATAATATTTAGATATTTTCGTTTCATAAATGCTCCTTTATTTGATATAATTAAGTAGTGATGAATATGATTAATAAATTTTATGATAAAGTTAAGTCATTTATAAAAGAAAATAAATGGTTTTGTATTATAATTATTTTGATCTTTGTCTTATTTAAAGTTGAACTTCCGTATGTTATCGAAGCTCCAGGAGGGATAATATCAATTGATGATAGAATCATTATTGATGAAGAAAATGATTCTAAAGGAAGCTTTGGGATGGCTTATGTATCTATGATTAAAGGTAATATTCCTTTTTTACTATGGGGATTGGTTGATGATAATTGGGATATTGTAAAAAAAGAAAATGTAACTTATGAAGATGAAACTCTAGCTGATATGAATAGAAGGGAAAAGTATTATTTAGAAGAGGCTATCGATAATGCAACGATTGTTGCTTATGGAAAAGCGGGATTAGACATTAAAATATTAGATGAAATATTAAGAGTCGTGTATTTGGCCGAAGAAGCCGATACTGATGTTAAATTATATGATGAGATTCTAAGTGTTAATGGAGTGGAAGTAAATACAATTGATGAAGTAAGAAATATTGTCAATAATCTTGAAGATGACGTAAATATCGTAAATATTACTGTGTTAAGAGATAATGCAAAAGTAGATTGTTACGCTAAATTATATGAAACAACTGATGGGAAAAAAATTGGCATTATGACTATAACATCATATGATATAGAGACTACACCGACTATAAAAATAGAAAGTAAACAAAATGAATCAGGCCCTTCAGGAGGCTTAATAACGGCTTTAGCCTTATACAATAAATTAGTAGAAGATGATATTACGCATGGTTTAAATATTGTTGGAACAGGAACGATTAGTCGAGATGGGACAGTAGGAGAAATTGGTGGAGTTAAATACAAATTATTAGGAGCAGCAGATGAAGATGTAGATGTTTTTATCTGCCCACAAGCAAATTATGAAGAAGCGATGAATATCAAAGAGAGTAACAATTTAGATATTAATATAATTGGAGTTGATACTTTTGATGAAGCAATTGAAAAATTGGGGGAATTAAAATGAATTTTTATAGTAAAGATGTTAGAAAAGATTTAGATTTTATAAATAAATGTGCTTATTTTAATGAATGGTATGAAATAGTAAAAGATATTTTAAACAATGAGGAATTTCAAAAAAGAAAGTTATTTTTGCATCATGAGGATTCAGTTTGGCATCATTGTATTATTGTTTCTTTTAATAGTTTTTTATTAGCAAAGTATTATATGGCAGATGCAAGAATTTGTGCTATAGCTGGATTATTACATGACTTTTATCCTAAAGCTTGGCAATATAGTGAAGAACTTTATAATTATGATAAAGAATATTTAAATACAAGTAAAGGAATTAGAAATCTTCATGGCTTTGTACATGCAAAGCAAGCGGCAGTTAATTATGTTAAATATTTCCCTGAATTAGAAGATGATAAAATTACTGATGCAATAAAAAGACATATGTTTCCACTTAATATAATTCCTCCAAAATATAAAGAAGGATGGATAGTTACACTAGTTGATAAACAAGTTAGTTTTAGTTCAATTAGTATTAAAGAATTACCTAAATATGTTGGCTTAAAAAAATTATTTAATTTTAACAAGTGAAATACTTGTTTTTTTATTGGCTTTTATTAGTAAATGTGATAAAATTTTTCTAGAATAGGTGATAGGATGAAAAAAGGGTTTACAATTGTAGAAGTTATAACGGTAATAGGAATTATTGCTTTGATTATAACTTTAGCTGTACCAGCTTATTTTGGGGTGGTTGAACAAATCAAGAAAAATAATTACGATAATAAAATAAAGTTAATAGAAGCTGATGCTCTTGAGTGGGCAGAAGATAACAATATAACTGATAAAACTGTAATTACAATTGCTAAGTTGATTGATGATGGATATGTCGAAATGGATGATGAAGAATCAACTGATAAGCGGGTGATTAATCCAATTAATAATGAATCAATGGAATGCTATCATGTTATTATTTCAGTAGATGGAGGTAATTATACAAGTGAAGTAGTAGAAAGTGACGATTGTGAATTACTAAATATAGAAGAATATGAGCAAAATATTTTAATTGAAGCTTATCCATTTGATAAAGATTCTGGTAAAGTATTATCTTCAACACCTATTAGATTATTAAATAATCGCTTTGATTGGACTAAATACGATGTATTATTAGTTACTAATAGTGATGTTTATGATAATCCTAAGTCTATTAGTTTTAATAGCGGTGGTAATAATAATAAAAAAGTTGGAGAAAATTATGTTGGAAATATTAAGGTTGATGAAGTAATTGATGTAGATAATTATAAAAATTTATTTGTAGTTAGTGCTAATGTATTATTAAGTGCAAAATACGAAGTTTTATATGAATTAGAGTTAGAAAGTGCATTTAGAAATGTTTATGTAAATATTGATAAAGAAAATCCTTCTGGTAATTTTAACATTGATAATAAATGGTCTAGTGGTGGAACTAAAGAGGTAGAACTAATTGGATATGATGGTGTTGGCAGTGGTGTTAAAGGATTTTATGTAAGTAAGGATAATAAAGACAAAGGCGATAATTTTATTAACGCTAAAGATGACAAAGCATCAATATCTTTGGAAGAGGATTTATATTATGTATGGGTTGTTGACAATGTAGGAAATTTATCTGATTCACCAACATTTGAAATTAATGTTAATAATAGTGATAACAATCCTCCTGAATGTGTTTATCCAGCGGGAAATAATACATGGACTAATGAGCCTGTAACTATTACATGGGGATGTAGAGATAGCGAAAGTGGATGTGTTACTAATAATCAATCTAAAACCTTTAATACGGGAACAATTACAAGTTATACTATTCCACAATTTACTATAAAAGATGGTGTTGGCAATACTACGGTTTGTGAAGCAAAAACTATTTCTATTAAATTTGATGCAATAAATCCGACTTGTAGTATTACTTCAAATTCACGAAAAAGTTCTTCGGGCTGGTATATTGAGAATGCAAATGTTGTAATGACTACTTCTGATGTGGGATCAGGAGTGATTAACAAAGGCTTAACTACTGGTCTTTTACAATATAATGGTATTACTAGTGTGGTACAACGTGATACCAAGTTTACTACTTATAATGGCTATGTTAAAGATGCGGCGGGAAATACTAATACTTGTAGTTTTTCTTTAAAGGTTGATACTACGGCGCCTACTATAAGTGGGGGACAAATTTATGACGGTTATTTTACGCCATCTACGGCAACTGATGTAACTAGTGGAATAGATAAAATTTATTATTACTATAGTAAAAATAATACTAAGCCAACTGTTAATAGTAGCGGATGGTCTGCAAGTACTACTTATAGTGCTACTTGTGAAACTACTTATTATGGATTTGCCGTAGCTAAGGATAAAGCTGGAAATTATTCTAATGTAATATCTTTAGGGAGCGTTCGGACTAAGGCTTGTTGTACTGTTAAAACAGGTAGATGTTATAGCCCTGGAGCTGTTGATACATGTAATGGTGTAACTAAATATTGCAGACTGGAAAGTAGAGGTTGTGATAATGGTCGTTGGGAAGGCGGTCCATTCCCTGGTGGTAGTGGAGGTTATGTAATTGGTAGTGCACGATGTGGCGATGGTGGATTTACTAACGGTGATAGATTTAGATATGGTAATTATAATTGCCCTGGGTGTTCAAGTGGTTATATTTCTAATTATGTTGAAGTAAGCGGAAATTGGTTAAACAATTTTGCGTCTAGAAGTCTAGTTAGTGGGGGAAGTGCAACTTGTAGATGTAATTCTTGGGAAAATTATTCGTGGCAATGAAAGTAAAGTGATATATATGAAGATTAAATTATTGTTTATAAGTTTATTATTTATTTTATTTAATTTAAATGTTAAAGCGTCTGATGGTTATTATTTATCCTGCGATAACGACTATAAAAAAATAAATGAATATTTTAATTGTGAAGTAAACATATTGTTTACGCATAGTAAAATCAGTTTTGTTATAGAATATGATAGTAATGTAGAATTAATAAGTGAAGAACCTGTAGAAAATTGGAATTTAATTAAAGAAGGAAATACATATCTTCTTGAAAAAACAGCTAATAATGTATCTTCAAGCGTTATTAATTTTAGATTTAAAGTGAAGGATGCTCAGAGGAATAGGGTTCATATTTTTTTGAGAAATGTAGTTATTGATGGAAATAATGTGGATGAATTTGAAAACGTGGTAAAATTATTAGCAAATAATGCTAATTTAAAAAATCTGTACGCTGATGGATTAAATTCACTTAATTTTAATCAAGGAGATATAGAATATGATTTACTAATTAGATATGATCAGCAAGAAATTTTTATAGGCTGTGAATTAGAAAGTGAATATGCTTCATTTGTAAATGGTTACGAATGTAATAAGTCGATTCCTTTCTCTTCTGATTCAGGAGAAATTGTTATTAAAGTTAAGGCGGAAGATAAGACAATTAAAGAATATAAAATAAATGTTTCCCGTGAAAATGAAGTATTAGACAATAACAATTATTTACGAAGATTAGTATTAAGTAGTGGATATATTGATTTTGAAAAAGATATATTAAATTATGAAGTAAATGTTCCTTACGAAGTAGACTCTATTAATTTATATGCCGAGCCAGAATCTAGTTATGCTACTTATGAGATTATTGGTAATGGTTTATTAAATGTAGGCCAAAATTATTTAACTGTTAAAGTAATGGCTTTAAATGGGGACGAGAGAATATATAATATTGTAGTCAATAGACAAGATAAAGAAGAAGTTGTATTAAGTAATAATAATAGTTTAAAAACTTTAGAAATAGAAGGTTATGATGTTAATTTTCAAAAAGATACTTTAGAGTATACATTATATGTTGAAAAATTTGATGATTTAAAAATAAATGCTATCCCAGAGGATGAAAAAGCCAAAGTTGTTATTCAGGGAAATTATGATTTGAAAAATGATGATAATATTAGTATTATTGTTACTGCCGAGAATGGTAGTGTTAAGGAATATAAAATTAAATTGTTAGAAAAAAATAAGGAACAACAAGATGATGAGCATAGTAAGGATGATAAAGGTTATTTTATTTATGTTATAGGTGGTGGAGTTTTCTTAATAATCGGAGGAATTACATTATTTGTATACATGAGAAAACGTAAGATGAAGGAATAATAAAATTCCTTTTTTTTTAATTTATGATATAATTTAAGAGTGATGTTTATGAAAAGAAATGAAGTTGATAGAAGTTTATTAAGTCCGGGTATGAAACAATACATGGAAATTAAAGATCAATATCCAGATGAATTATTGTTTTATCGATTAGGCGATTTTTACGAACTTTTTTTTGAAGATGGTATCTTGTGTTCAAGAGAACTAGAGCTTACTTTGACTGGGAAGAATGCTGGATTAAGTGAAAGAATTCCAATGTGTGGAGTTCCTTTTCATTCTGTTGGACCTTATATTGAAAAACTTGTTAATAAAGGTTATAAGGTAGCAATATGTGAGCAATTAGAAGACCCTAAACACGCTAAAGGCATGGTTAAAAGAGGGGTTGTTAATGTTATAACAAAAGGTAGTATTGTCGATTATAATATGTTAAAAGAATATG
>CALWAM010000034.1 GCA_944373135.1 uncultured Bacilli bacterium
AAAGATCTAATAATATTCCTATGCAAGTTTTAAATTTTTTAACACCAATGGAAATGAGAAAAAAATTATTAAACATTTAAAAAATAACTCAGTTAAACTAAGCTATTTTCGATTTTTTTTGTTTCACATCATTGACTAATATTCAAAATTACATAAACGCATATTATATTTAATGTTTCACGTGAAACATTAAATTATATCTTTTATACATCAAATATCTATTAAATAAAAATAATTAAATGAAGGAATAATTATTTATTAAATCAAAAATAAATTAACATTTTATTTTCTTGCAATGTTTCACGTGAAACATTGAATCTAATGAATTTTATATCAAAAATGTTTATATATAGATTATATACAAATGAAAAATAATTAAATTGTTAATAATTAATTATTTAAAATCGATTTATATCAGCTTAGGTTATAAATACTATTATAATTAAATTATTCATATATATATAAACTATAACAATATCTAATATATAAAAATAAATTTTTATGTTTCACGTGAAACATTGTTATTCACAATTTATTTCCCGGGAAATATTTACAGAAATTATTTGTAATTAGATTGATTTTATAAATAAGATAAATGGTAAAATTAAGTTACAACATTCTTATAATTTATTTTTTGTAGACAACAAGCTAAAGTTATTTATAAATAATTAATTAACCTATGTTTCACGTGAAACATAATAAACAACAAAAAAGCTACTATTCATCTATAGTAGCTTTTTCATATTCATCACTCAATAAACTAATTGTAGAAACTAGTTGATCATTTTTTAAATTAATTAATCGAACACCTTGAGTAATTCTACCTAAAGTTGATATTTGATTTAAATGCATTCTCATAATCATACCCGAATTTGTAACTATTACAACATCAACGGCATCACCAACAATTTTAAATGTGGATAACTTTCCATTTTTACCAGTTACATTAAGGGCTTTTACACCTTTACTACCTCTTCTTGTTTCCCTAAATTCACGAACATTTGTTTTCTTTCCGTATCCTTTTTTAGTAACGATTAGTAATTCATCAGTATTTCTCGCTATTTCTGCACCAATACATTCAGCATCATCTGCTAAATTAATGCCTTTAACACCACTTGCAGAACGTCCCATAATACGAACTTCAGATTCATTAAACTTAACCATTCTACCTTCACTAGATCCAATTAGAATGTCGTTAGAACCATCAGTTTTTTTAACAGCTATTAATTCATCATTTTGTTTCAAAGTAATTGCCAGTTTACCATTATTTCTGATACTATCAAATTCAGTTATATCAGTCCTTTTAACTAAACCAGATTTAGTAACAAACAATAAATATTTAGCAGAATCATTCTTAGATATTTTTATAATAGAATTAATCATTTCATCTTTATCAACTTGTAATAAATTTATAACCGGAATACCTTTTGAATTACGTCCATATTCAGGAATCTCATAACCTTTCATTCTATAAACTTTGCCCTTATTAGTAAAGAATAATACATAATCATGTGTTGAAAGACTAATCATATGTTCCACAAAATCTTCTTCATTAGTAGCCATTCCCTTAACACCAACACCACCACGATTTTGACTTTTAAAAGTATCAGCTGTTGTTCTTTTAATATAACCTTTATTCGTTAATGTAATAATTATATTTTGCTCAGGAATTAATGATTCATCTTCTATATATTCTATAGCAGTCATATCTATTTTTGTACGACGTTCATCGGCATATTTAGATTTAATTTCTAAAAGTTCATTTTTAATGATTTCTAAAATCTTATCATCACTTGCTAAAATGCCACGTAAGCGATCTATTTCGATAAATAAAGCATTTAACTCTTCTTCAATCTTATCACGCTCTAAACCTGTTAAACGACGCAATTTCATTTCTAAAATAGCATCAGCTTGAACATCATCTAATGAAAATTTAGACATTAAAGTACTTTTAGCTATTTCATCAGTTTTTGAATTTCTAATTATGTTAATAACTTCATCAATATGGTCTAAAGCAATCTTGTAACCCTCTAATATATGAACTCTTTTTTCCGCTTTATCTAATTCAAACTTAGTTCTTCGATAAATAACTTCCCTTTGAAAACTAATATATTTAGAAATAATGTCATACAAATTTAAAGTTTTCGGTTGGCCTTGATCAAGCATTAACAATGTAATTCCATAAGAAGTTTGTAATTGTGTATGCTTATATAAATTATTTAATATAACATTAGCATTTGCTTCACGTTTCAAATGAAGAACAATTCTTATTCCATTTAAATCAGATTCATCATGTAAATCAGCAATACCATCAATAATTTTATCTCGAACTAATTCAGCTATTCTTTCTTTTAAAGCAGTTTTAGTTACTTGATAAGGTATCTCTCTAATAATAATTTGACTCTTACCATTATGTTCTTCAATATCAGCCTTAGCTCTTATAGTAATAGTACCTTTTCCAGTTTCATACGCTTTTTTAATACCACTATTTCCCAATATTGTCGCACCTGTTGGAAAATCTGGTCCCTTAATAAATTGCATTAGTTCTGAAACTGTTATATCATGATTATCAATATAAGCAACACAACCATCGATAACTTCACCTAAATTATGAGGTGGAATATTTGTTGCCATACCAACTGCTATACCCATTGTTCCATTAACTAAAATATTAGGAAATCTACTTGGAATAACACTAGGTTCTTTAGTAGTACCATCAAAATTTGGAATAAAATCAATTGTATCTTTATTAATATCACGCAACAACTCTAAAGATAACTTTGATAATCTCGCTTCAGTATATCTATAAGCAGCAGCTCCATAGCCATCAATAGAACCAAAGTTACCATGACCATCAACTAAAGGATATCGATAACTAAAATCTTGTGCCATTCTTACCATAGCATCATAAACAGCAGTATCACCATGTGGATGATATTTACCTAACACGGCACCAACCGTAGTTGCACTTTTTCTAAAAGCTTTATCTGGTGTTAGACCATCTTCATACATAGTATATAATATACGTCTATGCACTGGCTTTAAACCATCTCTTAAATCTGGTAAAGCTCTCGAAACAATTACACTCATGGAATATTCCATAAATGAATCTTGCATTATATCAATTATATTTTTTTGTTCTAAACGATCCATCTTTTCACCTCATCATTAAATATCAAGATTTTCTACATAACTTGCATTTTGTTCAATAAACTCTCTTCTTGGTTCAACTTCTTCTCCCATTAGAGTTTCAAATACCGTATTTGCAGCCATAGCATCCTCTAATGTTACTTGAATTAATGTCCTATTTTCTTTTTTCATAGTTGTTTCATTTAATTCTTCTGCATTCATTTCACCAAGTCCTTTATATCTATTAATTGTATATTTAGTATTCTCAGGTAGAGTTTTTAAATATTCATCTTTTTCCTCATCAGTTAAAACATTTTTCCATGTCTTGCCATGAGATATTTTATATAAAGGAGGTTGAGCAACATAAACATGTCCTTGTTCCAATATAGGTTTAAAAAAACGATAAAATAAAGTTAATAATAATATTCTAATATGACTACCATCAACATCAGCATCTGTCATAATAATAATCTTATCATAACGAAGTTTGTCTATATCAAATTCCTCGCCAATACCTGTACCAAAAGCTGTTATCATACTTCGGATTTCCTCATTAGATAATGCTCTATCCAATCTAGCTTTTTCAACATTTAATATTTTTCCTCTAAGAGGCAAAATTGCTTGGGTTTTTGCATCTCTACCACCAATAGCACTTCCACCAGCTGAATCTCCTTCGACAATAAATATTTCAGAAATAGAAGTATCTTTGCTAGTACAATCAGCTAATTTACCCCATTGATGAGTTAATTCTAATCCACCTTTTCTTCTAGATGCTTCTCTAGCCTTTTTAGCAGCAATTCTTGCTCTAGAAGCTAACATTACTTTTTCTATTATAAGTTTAGCTTGATCTGGATTTTCCATTAAAAATCTTTCAAAGCCATTACTAAATACATCATCGGCAATTTTTCTAACTTCAACATTTCCTAATTTAGTTTTGGTTTGTCCTTCAAATTGTGGATCTGGATGTTTACAAGAAATAATCATAGTTAATCCTTCTCGCACATCTTCACCAGTTAAAGCATCATCATTATCTTTTAAAAATTTGCCATTCCTTGCATAATTATTAATAATTCTAGTTAAAGCTCTTTTAACACCGTCTTCATGTGTTCCACCTTCATATGTATTAATGTTATTAGTAAAAGAATAAATATTTGACTGATAACTATCATTATATTGCATAGCTACTTCTATTAAAACATCATCTTCTCTTCCTTCAACATATACTATGTTTTCATGAATAGCATTTTTATTTTTATTTAACATTTGAACATATTCAATAATTCCGCCGTTATATAAGAATTCATCTTTTTTTAATTCTAAACCCCGCTCATCAACCAATATAATTCTTAACCCTTTATTCAAAAAAGCCAATTCTCTCAATCTTTGAGCTAAAATATCATAATCATATTCAGTGGTTTCTTTAAAAATTGCATCGTCAGCTTTAAATCTTACAGTAGTTCCCGTACGTTCTATATCACAAGTGTCAATAACTTCTAACTTATTAACAGGATTTCCGCCATTTTCAAATCGTTGTTGATAAACTTTCCCATCACGATAAACCGTTACTTCTAGCCATGAAGATAAAGCATTTACAACGCTTGCACCTACTCCGTGTAAGCCACCGGAAACTTTATAACCACTACCTCCAAATTTTCCACCAGCATGTAAAACTGTAAAAATTGTTTCAACTGTAGATAATCCAGTTTTAGTATTAAGACCAGTAGGCATTCCTCTACCATCATCTTTTACACATATAACGTTATCCCTTTCAACTATAACCTCAATATCATCACAATATCCAGCTAAAGCTTCATCAACAGAGTTATCTACAATTTCCCAAACTAAATGATGCAATCCTTTAACACTCGTTGATCCAATATACATTCCTGGTCTTTTTCGTACTGCTTCTAATCCCTCTAAAACTTGAATATCGCTATCATTATAATGTTCTTCACTTTTCATTAATTTTCCTCCTCTACTTTTCCCGAAATAATTTTAAAAACCTTACTTTTTTCTTTTATTTCAGAACTTATAAACATAATATTTGTAGTAGTTATAAATATTTGCATATTACCCACTAGCAAACTATAAATATTTTTTATTTTATTTTCATCTAATTCACTAAATAAATCATCTAAAATAAGTATCGGATAATAACCTTTTATCAATTTAAATAAAGATATTTCAGCTAATTTATAAGCAATTATTGCATTCTTTTGTTGACCTTCTGAACCATAATCCTTAAGATTACCAAAAGATGTTTGAAAAATAAAATCATCATGATGTATTCCAATACATGTTTTACCAATTAATAAATCCTTAGATAAATTTTTTTTATAAATTTTCTTTAATTCATCTTTACTAAAATTTTCATATTGGGATATATATAGAAGATTTAAAGAATCTATACCACTTATTTTATTATACAAATTACTTATTTCCCTATTAATTTCCTTAAAAAATTTAATTCTAAAATTTTTGATTTTTAAACCATAATCAATTAATTTTTCCGTAAGTATATCTAAGTAATCATAAGAAGAATTTCCATTAATTGCTATTGTTTTTAGATAAGCATTGCGCTGTTTTAATAATTTATTATAATAAGCTAAATAATTTAAATAATTACTATCAAGTAGAGATAAATCAACATTTAAAAATTTTCTTCGAATTGCCGGTGAGTCTTTAATGATTTTTAAATCATCTGGACTAAAAACCACAATGCTTAATTTCGAAATATAATCACTTAATTTTTTTTGTAAATTACCATTAATATATGCTTTTTTTCCTTCATTAGAAATATTTAATTCGTAATTTTGCTTCACATTTTCCAAAAACTTGCCTTTTATTATTTCTTTTTCTTCACCTTGTTTTATTAATAATTTATCATTATTAGTTCTAAATGATTTAGTTACAGCTAAAGAAAATATTGCTTCAACAATATTTGTTTTACCAGAACCATTATCACCATACAAAATATTAATATTTGGCGAAAATGTTAATAAGAGGTTATCATAATTTCTAAAATTATTCAGTTTCAAATGTTGAATTTGCATATTTTACCTCATAAACCTTCATATAATAAAATAATAGGTATTCCAATACTCCTATACCTATTAATAATTATATCATAAAATTACTTATTTTTTAACATTTTTTTCACTTTTTATTTTTCTTTCCTCTAAAATACATCCTAATCTAGTAGCCCGTAAAACTTGAGTATCAATAATATGATAACTTTTATTAATTTTTAAGCTTTTATTTCCTTTAAATCTAACTAATAAACCATCATTAACCTTATAATAATTACTAATTTTATTTAGAGCAATCCAAATACATGAATCTAATCTAGGACTAGCTGTTGGAAAAAATATTAAATTACTACTTTCTTCAACTACAATAGGCGTTTTATAAGTTGAGTTTAAAATTTTAGATGCACATTTTTTTCTTCCAGATAAAGTACTTCCGTAATATAAACAACTATCTTCCATAATTTGTTTTATAGATTGATCGACCGTAAAAGAATCATCTTCTTCATAAACTACAGTTTTATTTTCACATGGAACTAAAGCCATAGTTTTACAATTTATCTCATATTTTTTCATAATATATTCCCCCCTCATGAAATAAATTGTTTTCATAATATCACATACTATTTGTCGAAATTTATCAAAATTTGTCGAAAAAAAATAAATAATAAAAAAAAAGCAAATTTTATTGCTTTTAATAAGTTTTTATCGGTAAAATCAATTGAATCAATGATTCATCTTCAACTGATTTAACAACTATCGGTTTTACTTCGCCATTTAATAAAATTAAAATTTGCTCATCTTTAAATGTTCTCAACGCCTCTAACATATATTTAGCGCTAAATGAAATATCAATATTACCAGTATTATTACTTTCTATACTTAATTTTTCTTCAACTTTACCTATTTCAGATGCAAATGAACTTATCAACATTTCATTTCCATTAACGCTCATTTTTACAATATTTTTATCTTTACTTTGCGTTAATAAAGCAGCTCTATCAATCGCATCATAATAGTCTCTTAAATTAATATTTATCATATAGTTAAAATCCGTAGGTATTAAATTAGATGTATTTGGATAAGTTCCTGAAAGTAAATTACTTTGGAATGTAATATTTTTATATTTAAAAACTACCTTATTATTAAATATATGCATTTCTAAATTATCATCTTCTGCTAATATTTTATCTAATTCAATTATATTTTTTCCTGGTATAACTATATTAATCTCATCATCTGTGGCTTTATCTAGCTTTACTATTTTTTTAGCTAATCGATATGAATCAGTTGCAATACATTCTAAAATATCACCAACTATTTTGAAATTTAAACCAGTTAACAGTGGTCTTAATTCTTGAGTAGAAATTGCAAACACAGTTTGATTAATTATATTTTTAAATATATTACTATTTATTATAAACGGATCTTTTTGCTCTTCCATCTTTATTATTGGGTATTCATTAGGATCTAAACAATTAAGATTATATTCACTATTATCAGTATAAATTCTAATTTTTAAGCCATCAACTAACTCAAAATTTACTAAATCTCCTGGTAATTTTCTAATTATATCTAAAATAAATCTACTTTGAATAATTATACTTCCTTCAATATCGATTTTAGTTATTTCCTTATATTCTATAAATGATCTTATAGTAAGCTCAGAATCACTAGCTGTTAAATATAAACCTTCACTTGTTAAATCCATTTTTATACCATTTAATATTGGTATAATATTTTTAGTAGATATAGCTCTTGTTACATTAATTAAATTATCTAATAATATTTTCTTTTCAATTGTAAATTTCATTTTATTTCCTTCTTTCTTTATTTATTATTAATATTATATTTATAATTATAGTGTTAATAATGTTGATAACTAATATTTATTTAGAATTTATAAGTGTTATCATAGTGTATAAAATGTTGATAACTATATAATTATTAACATCTAAATCACATATTTGCTTTAATTTCATTAATTATTTCTTTTAATTGACTGTTATTTTTTAAATCTTCTTCTATTTTATTACATGCATGGATAACTGTTGAATGATCCCTTCCTCCAAATTCTAACCCTATTCTAGGTAAAGATTCTTCAGTTAACATTCTAGATAAATACATAGCAATTTGCCGAGGATATGCTATATTACTACTTCTTTTTTTACTTTTTAAAGCTTCTACTGTAATTCCATAAAAATCAGCCGTAGCTTTTTGAATCATCGAAATATCACTTGTATTATAAATGTTATGGGATATATCATCTTTTAATGCTTCACATGCAAAGTCTAAAGTAATTTTTTCCGGTACAGTCATTGCTGTATAAGCAACTAATCTATTAATGGCTCCTTCAATTCTTCTTACGTCATTATCATAAGAATTAGCTACATATTCAATGCTTTCTTCCGTCATTAAATTTGCAATAGAGGTAGATTTTATTTTATCTTTAATAATTCGGCATCTTAAGTCAAAATCAGGTGGATAAATATCAACAGGTAATCCCCAAGTAAATCTACTTCTTAGTCTTTCTTCTAGTAGTTTTAAATCATCAGGAGATCTATCAGAACTAATAATTATTTGTTTATTATGTTGATGTAAGTCATTAAATGTATGAAAAAATTCTTCTAACGTTTTATCTGATCCTACTAAATATTGAATATCATCTATTATTAAGACATCTATATTTCGGTATTTTTTCTTAAAATTATTAGCATTTTCTACTGTATTATCATTATTAAAAATTCCTGTATAATCTTTTCTAAAAGTTTCACTAGTAACATATAACACTTTTAAATCAGTTGTATTTACAATATAATTTCCAATGGCTTGCATTAAATGCGTCTTACCTAAACCACTTTTACCATATATAAATAAAGGATTATAAATTTTTCCTGGAGCTTGTGCTACCGCAAAAGCTACCGTCTTGGCAAACTTATTTGAATCACCAATAATGTAATTATCAAAATTAAGTCTAGGTATCAAATTTGATTCAAAATGTTCTTCTTCTTTTTTGTTATTAATTACTTTATCAACTAAGTTTTCTGTTTCACTTTGTTTTAAATCTTCAAGGACAAATTTAAAATCATACTCAATTCCGGTGATTTCCATTACAATATCGCTTATCAATGAATACCATTTATTAGTTAAAATACTTATGTGCACAGCCATAGGCACTTTGATTATAATTATATTATTATCATTATCGATTTTTAATAATTGTAAAGGTTTAAACCAAGTATTATAGGTCATAGAATTTACTTTTTCTTTTAGCTGTTCTAAAAATTGGGTCCATAAATTCTCGGTATTCATTACTGCATCACCCCCTATGAGTACCTCAATCAATTTAATTGTATATCATGATGTTGAAATTTAAAAGAGAAAATTTTAAAATTGTTAATTATTAACAAGTTATCAACAATTTTAATAACAATTTATTGCTTATATTATCGTATTTTATTAATGTTATCAACATTATTAACAATTTTTTTATTAACTTGTTGAAAAAAATATTAACATGATATGTTGATAATGTTAATAATACAAAAAAACATCCTAATATACATACAAAAATTTCTAATTTATTAACAATTTTATCAACAATAAATTAATTTTAAAGATTAAAATAATTAAAATTAAAAAAATGATTTAAAATAAATTGTTAATAAATATTCATTTTTCCACAGTTACTATAAATTGAAAAGTTAAGTGTCCGATTAGGAATAAAAAAAGACACATATTGTTACCTGTGATACAATGTAAGTGAC
>CALWAM010000035.1 GCA_944373135.1 uncultured Bacilli bacterium
CGAGTTATTAGATGATGTGGCGTCAAACATATTATATGATCCTTCAAATAAAGATGGGGCATTCTGGGAAAAGAGTGCTGCCGATTATTTTTCAGGTTTAGCTTTAGGTTTGTTTCAAGATGCGAAACCTGAAGAAATTAATTTAAATTCCATTAGTGTTATGAGCACTGTAGGTGAAGAAAGATTTGGACCTAGTGATTATATTAGAGAATATTTTAAAAGTAAGGGAGAAGCTTCTAGTGCATATATTTTTGCTTCAAATACTATAAATGCTCCTACCGATACTAAAGGTGGAATAGTTTCTACGTTTAGACAAAAAATAAGATTGTTTGCATCTCGTGAAAATTTAAGTGAAATGTTGTCATATAGTGATTTTGATATGCTAAAAATAGGAAAAGAAAAAACGGCAATATTTATTATTATTCATGATGAAAAAACAACTTATCATGGCTTGGCCACTATATTTATTAAACAATGTTATGAAACCTTAATTGATGTTGCTCAAGAAAATGGTGGAAAATTACCTTTTAGAACTAATTTTATATTAGATGAATTTGCCAATATGCCTCCTTTACAAGATGTAGATGCAATGGTTACAGCTGCACGAAGTAGAAAGATTAGATTTACTTTTATTATTCAAAACTTTGCTCAATTAAATGATGTTTACGGTAAAGAAATTGCAGAAGTTATTAGAGGGAACTGTGGTAATATGATTTATCTAATCAGTACTGAGCTTGCCGCTTTGGAAGAAATTAGTAAAATGTGTGGAGAAGTTAAGTCTGGTGAAAAAGATAAAACAGCTAGTACTCCTCTTGTAACAGTTACAGATTTACAAAAAATGAAGATGTTTGAAGCTATTATAAAAAGATTAAGATTAGATCCATTTAGAACTCAATATACACCAAATTTTGAGATGGATTGGGGAATAGCAAAGTTTGATAGTCCTTTTCCAAATAGAGAAGTAAAAAAAGTTGAAATATTTGATTTAAAAGCTTATGTTAAAGAAAAGCAAAAAGAAAAAATGCAATCTGGATTAAATAATTCTAAATTTAATTCATTTAATAATTCTCCTATGTTTGATTCTCCTTTTAGTAATATGAATAAGTCAAACAATTCTTTATTTAATAATAATTTTGATTTGGATGCGATGATGAAAGACATTGATCGGAAGATAGCGGAATTAGATGAAGAAGAGAAGAAAAATAAAAATTTAAAAACTAATGAATCTAACGAGATTATTAAGGACAATGTTAAAATAGATAAGGATCCTTTAAATAGTAATAATGATATTAATCCTAATCAAAATATTGATTCTTTAAAAAATACAATCAGTGATAATGATATTAAGAAAAATGCTAATTCGGTTATGGCAAATATGACTGAAGCAGATTTAGTCAATAAGTTAATTAATGATGATAATCAAAGTAAAGAGGTTGTTAAGAAAGAACCATTAAAAGAACAAGAAAAAGAAAAATCAGAAAAATTAAAAGTAAATGTTGATGCTGATAGCGTTATTGTTGATGATCATATTGTTACTGATGACGAATATTTTGACGATTTTTTCAATGATGATGATTTATAAGATATTGCTAATTAGTAATATCTTTTATTATAGGATATAGGTGATAAAATGAAAAAACTAGATATTGTTTACGAAGATAAAGATATTTTGGTAGTAAATAAAAAAAGTGGATTATTAACGGTTAATGATAAAAAAAATAATAATAATTTATATGAAGAAGTATATGACTACTTGCATAAAAAAAATCAAAAAGTATTTATTGTACATCGTTTAGATAAAGATACTTCCGGACTAATATTGTTTGCTAAGAATGTTAAAATAAAGAATTATTTTCAAGAAAATTGGGATAAAGTTATTAGGAAATATAAAGCAATTGTTGAAGGTAATTTAAATAATGATGGCATTATTAAGTCATATTTATATGAAACAAAAAGTTTTCAAGTTTTAAGTAGTAATAATCATAATCGTGGTAAATTGGCTGTAACTAAATATAAAGTAATTAAAAATAAAAGTAATTTATGTTTAATAGATATTGATATAAAAACCGGAAGAAAAAATCAGATTAGATGTCAATTGGATTCTATAAATCATCCAATTGTAGGTGATAAAAAATATCATAGTAATTTAAATTTATATCATCGTTTGGCTTTGCATGCTTATTATTTAAAATTTTATCATCCTAGAATTAATCAAGTCATTGAAATTGAGATAAAATGTCCAAAATTTATGGAATTGTTTTGATTTATAGGATTGTTACAATTAATATTTGACAAAATACTAATTTTATCGTATAATTCATATTGTTATTAAAGAGGAAAGAGATATGTATCCACCTGATTGCTAGAGCAATGGGTTAATGCCTGAAGATTTTAGTTTATAAGGTGGATACTAGGTATCCGCCTTTTTATATAGTGGAGGTGCGTTTATATAGCAAAGAATAAGAATACTAATCTTATTAATGATGAGATAAGAATACCAGAATTAATGGTTATTGGTCCTAATGGGGAACAAATGGGGTTAAAAAAACTTAATGATGCTAAGACTTTAGCTAGTTATGCAGGTTTAGACTTGGTTTTAATGAGTGAAAACTCAACACCTGCGGTGGCAAAAATAATGGATTACAATAAATATCGTTATGAAAAGCAAAAAAAACTTAAAGAACAACAAAAAAAGCAAAGAGAAAATAATAAAGATATTAAAGAATATCAATTATCTGTTACTATAGATATTCATGATTTTGAAACTAGACGTAAAAATGCTCATTCTTATTTAGAAAAAGGTCATAAAATAAAAGCATCAATAAGATTTAAAGGCCGTCAAATGGCTCATCCAGAATTAGGAAATGATGTCTTATTAAAATTTGCTAATGAATTAAGTGATGTTTCAGAAATAGAGAGTAAACCTAAATTAGAAGGTCGAAACATGTTTATGATTCTAGCACCTAAGAAAGATTAAGAAAGGAAGTATAAAAATGGCAAAATGCAAACAAAAAACTCATAGAGCAACTAAAAAAGTATTAAATGTTAGAAATAGTGGTTCAATAACATATAAAAAGTCTGGCGGTAATCATAAAACAGCAAAAGATAGTGCAAAACAAACTAGACAAAGAAGAAATCAAGGAAGTTTAAGTAAAGGAGATAGAAGCAGATTACAATCTGTTATCTAATAGCGAGGTGTAAATATGACAAGAGTTAAAGGTGGAACAGTATCTAAAACTAGAAGAAGAAAAGTTTTAAAACAAGCAAAAGGATATTTTGGATCTAAACATAGATTATATAAAACAGCTCAAGAACAAGTATTCCATAGTGGTAATTATGCTTTTAGAGATCGCCGTCAAAAGAAAAGAGATTTCCGTAAATTATGGATAACTCGTATTAATGCTGCATGTCGTATTAATGAAATAAGTTATTCTAAATTTATTAATGGTTTAAATAAAGCTAATATTGTTGTAAATCGTAAGATGTTAAGTGAACTTGCTATCGATAATCCTCAAGCTTTTGCAGAATTAGTAAATACTGCAAAAAAAGCTTTAGATGGAAAAATGCCTAAAGTAAATGTAAAAAAAGAAAAAGTTGAAGAAAGTAAAAAAGAAGTAAATACTGAGACTAAAGATTATAGTAAAATGACTTTAGCAGAGTTAAAGAAAATTGCTAAAGAACAATCTGTTAAAGGTTATTCTACTATGAAAAAAGAAGAATTATTAGCTGCTATTAAATAACAGATTATATAGAAAGAAAAAAATCTTCTTTTTTTTTGCTTTTTTTCTAATTTGTGCTATAATAACTAACATTCAAAGGGGGATTAATATGTCAAGAGGATTTTATTATGATGAAAAAGTAGTATTAGATTTATATATTAGTGAATTACACGATAATACTTTATCAAATGAAGAAGTGTTAAAACTATGTCGGCGTATAGCTGAGGGGGATCAAGAAGCTAAAAAAATATTAATAGAAAATAACTTAAAATTGGTACCTTATATAGCTCATAAGTATGTTGGATGTGGTTTGTCTTTATCTGATTTGATACAAGAAGGAAATATAGGTTTGATGCATGCTTGTGATAAATTTGATCCTAGTAGAGGAGTAAAATTTGGCACATATGCATGTTATTGTATAAGTGGTTATATTAAGATAGCTCTTACTAATTATGGAAGAATAATAAGAGTACCATCTAATATTAGTGATGAATTGAAAAATTATAAAACGATAGTATTTAATTTAGAAATGAAACTAGGAAGAAAGCCAACAGTTGAAGAAGTTGCTAAAGAAATGAATATTACTATAGAACATGCCCGAACTCTTTGTTTTGCTAATTACAAAACTGTTAGTTTAGAACAAGATTTTTCTGAACTTGAAAATGAATTGGTTGCTACTGATGATGTAGATATTGATAATTTTGAAATTCAAAATATTAAGCCACTTGTATATGAGTTATTAGTTGATGCTGGTCTAAGTGATATGGAAATTCAAATGTTAATGCTTAGATTTCAAGATGATGAAAATCCTAAAACATTTAAAGAAATAGGTGAGATTTTTGGATATACTAGACAGGGAGTTCAACATAAATTATTATCATGTCTAAAGAGAATAAGAATGTCAAAAAAGATTCATGATTTTTTAGAGTTAATGGATAATCCATCTCAAAGTCAACGTAATCTTGAAGAATATCAGATGTCTTATGTTAGAAAAAGAAATAAAAAATAATTTTTTTTTTGGCTTTAATTACCAGTAATTGTCGGAGAATATGGGAATAATAGTAATGGGTGGTGATGATATGGATAAAGTTCCAAAAATGATTTCAACTAAGGATATTTCTTATATATCAGATATGTTTGAATGGAATTTTCTTATTTCTAAAAAAGCTTGTTGTTTTAGTAAAGATGTAGTTGATAATAAAATAAAAAAAGAATTAAAAGCGGTAAGTGAAATTCATAAGGGTATTTGTGAAGAATTATTAAAAATAATAGGATAGGTGATAATATGGCAGAGAAAAAAATATGTAATAAAGAAGTTAAAGTTCCAGCGACAATGTGCTTAAATGATAGAGATTATTTACTAGATGTACTGGAAAGCGAAAAAAATATGGCTGTAAATTTAAGTATTGCACTTAATGAAGCAAGTAATGAGAATTTATATGGCATAATTGAAGAAATTGCTGACCAAGTAAAAGCTGTGCAAAGAAAACTATATAATTTAGCTTTCCAAAATGGTTGGTATATATTAGAAGAAATAAGTCAGAAAAAAATGGATGAGAAGTATAATAGTTTAATGAAAAAATATGATGAATTAAATGAATGTGATGCAATGGGTGAATAATATAGACATTAAACGTATTTGGGAATAAAGTATAGTGGTGGTAGGATGAAAAAAATTAAAATAGAGGAATATTCACCTAGTATGGGTACTTTAATTGATTTAGAAGATGAATATTCTTTCTTAGTTAACCATCAAAATGGAGCTATAAATATTCCATATAATAAGTTAATATATAATTATGAAAAATTATTAGACAAGAATAAAAGTTATTATTTTTACTGTAGTGGGGGAAGTAAAAGTAGAAAAATAGTTAGTATTTTGGAATTATATGGATATAATGTAACTCAAGTAGTCTTATGACTACTTTTTTTATTTTAGCCTTGAATATAAAACTAATGTTTGGTATATTTAAATAGGTGAATGATATGAATTATATAATTATTGGTATTTTAGTTTTAATTAGTATTATAGTAAGTCTTGTGTTAATTGTTATTATACAATTAGTAAATAAAGTAAAAAATAATGATCGTAGTGATAAAGATGTAGTTGAAAGACTAGGTAAATTAGAGGTCGTACTTACTAAAGACATAGGTGATTTTAAGTTAAATTTTAGTCGTGATTTAACTAATGATTTTAATAAATTGAATGAAAGAATTGAAAGTAAATTAATGTTAATAAATGATAAAGTTAATGAAAGATTAGATATTAATTTTGAAAAAACAAATAAAACGTTTAGTAATATATTAGAAAGATTATCTAAAATTGATGAAGCACAAAAAAAGATAGATGGATTGTCAACAGAAATCGTTTCTTTGCAAAGCGTTTTGACTGATAAAAAAACTCGTGGTATATTTGGTGAAGTAAATTTAAATTATATTTTAACTAGTGTATTTGGCGAAAATAATAAAGCAATATATGAAATTCAACACAAAATGAGTAATGGTAATATAGTTGATGCCATATTATATGCACCAAAACCTTTGGGGACTATTTGTATTGATTCAAAGTTCCCTTTAGAAAATTATCAAAAGATGACTGATAAAACTTTAAGTAATGAAATGAGAGAAATTGCTACTAAGATGTTTAAAGCTGATGTTAAAAAGCATATAGATGCCATTAGTAGTAAATATATTATAAGTGGGGAAACAAGTGATGAAGCAATTATGTTTTTGCCGGCTGAAGCTATATTTGCGGAAATAAATGCTTATCATACTGATTTATTAAATTATGCGTATAAAAAAAGAGTGTGGATAACTAGCCCAACAACATTAATGAGTACTTTAACAATAATTCAAATGATAGTAAAAAATTTAGAAAGAGATAAATATGCCCAAGTAATTCATAGTGAATTGAATCGTCTAAGTGATGAATTTAGTAAATATAGATTGAGATGGGATAAATTGGCACGTAGTATTGAAACTGTTAGTAAGGATGTTAAAGATATAAATATTACGACAGAAAAAATTACTAAAAGATTTGATGCAATAAATAGTGTTGAAATTAAAAAAATAGATGATGAAATAAAAAAGCTCCCTGATTAGGAAGTTTTTTTAACGAAAATAAATTAGGACAAAAGTTGCTACAATTAGACAATAAATCGAAAAATGCCATAATTTACCTTTTTTAACAATGTTACTTAACCATAGGTAAGAAAAATAGGTAACTATACCAGCAGCAACTAAGCCTAAAAAATAAGGTAAATAATAACTTGAATCAATACCATTATTAATAATATCGACCATACTTAACCCAAAAGAACCTACACTTACGGGAAAATATAACATGAATGTATATTTTAAAGCACTTTCTCTTGTTAATGAACAAAGTAGACATCCTACTAGTACAGTACCACTTCTAGAAATACCAGGAGTTAAAGCAATTGCTTGAATAAGCCCAATAATTATAGCGTCTAAATATGTTATTTCATTATCTTTTTTAGAACCTTTAATATTGCGTACTAAAAATAGAGCAATTGCTGTTATATAAAGAGCAATACCGGCCATTTTAACGGAAGAGAATGCTTCAATTTTTTCTTTAAGAAGAAGTCCAGCAATACCTACAGGTATAGAGCCAATTATTATTAATATACAATATTTAAAGTTAGCATATTCTTTTTTCTTAATTGCTTTATTGCCGAATAAATAATTAAAGAAACTCTTTATTAATGTAATAATATCTTTTCTGAATATAAAGAGAATTGCTAAGAATGATCCAAAGTTAACAATTATTTCAAAGTTTAAATCATTAAACATATTAGTATTTAATAATTCTCTAAATATTAAAAGATGTCCACTACTGGAAATAGGTAATGGTTCAGTAATACCTTGAATAATGCCTAGAATAACATATTTTATTATACTTATAATATCCATAAAATCACCTATTTAATTATATACTATTTTTTAAAATTTATAAATATATATTTAGTGGTGATAGTAATGAAATTGACATTATGGATTTTAAGTATCCTTTTTATGGGGATTGGTTTGTGTTTTATGGCAATATATTTAAATTTCTTATCTTTTGGTTTAGGTTGGAGTTATTATTTTAAATATATTATTCATAATAAAGAATGTATGATGTTCTTTGTAGGTTTATTAATGATGATATTTATAAATAAAGGAGGCGAATTACTTGATTGGGTACGCAATAAAATTAAGTAAATATGGGGAGATGTTTTATAATTGGCACAATGAAGATATAATGGTATTAGATGAAGTATTAATGTATAGAGTTAGTTACCAAGAATTTAAAGACATAATATGCTATTATGGTAAAATAACTAGTGAATTTTATAATAAAATTAAAGATAATGGTGGTTATGCATTATTAAGCGATACAAAGAGTAATGTAGTTATTAGGGCAGATGAAGATTTAAATGTTAATTATATAGGGTGGTTGGATATTAAAAGTGATTTAGATATTCTAGAAGTATGCTATAATTTTAAGTTTATTAAAGATATATTTATTAAAGGAAAAAAGAAAAGTGAAAATGAAGAATATAGAATAAAAGATGTAATGATTAAAGAGGTGGAATCATTATTTAAAAGTAAAAATATCGAAAAAATGCGGTATTTGATTTATGAATGGGAAAGAAAAGATATTAAAAATCTTAATAAGGCAAAAGACTTTTTATTAAAAAAAGTAATGGGAAATATTGATGATGATTATTATAAAATATATGAATTAGTAAAATTATCTAAGAGTGCATAATTAAATAATTAAATGACATAATAATAACAGAAAAGAGGTTATATGAAAAAGTTAATTATTACCTTTTTCTTAGTTTTATTCTTGGTTGGTTGTGCTTGTTCAATTAAAGGTGGAGCTAAGGAATCTGTTGTTATTTTTTTAGAGCAATATAAGTCGCTTGATAAAGATTTAATTAATGATATGGATAATTATGTAAGTGGTGAAAATTTAAATGAAGAGCAAAAAAAGCAATATAGAGAAATTTTTTTGAAACAATATAAAGATTTAAGTTATGAAATTAATAGTGAAACTTATGAAAATGACGTTGCTTTTGTTGATGTGACAATAGAAGTATATGATTTATTTGAAGCACAAGAAGATGCTGAAAACTATTTATTAGCTAATAATGCTGAATTTTTAAATGAGAGTGGCGAATATGATGCCGATAAATTTATTAATTATAAATTAGAGTATATGACGAATTATAAGAAAAGAGTTAAATATGATATTACTTTAAAAGTAATTGATAAAGATGGAATGTGGATTGTAGAACAACCTAGTAAAGAAGTATTAGATAAAATTCATGGAATATATAATAATTAAAGAATGAATACATAAATTTCATTCTTTTTTCTTATGATTTAATAGGTGATTATATGAAAAAATGGTTATTATTGTTGCTTCTTCTTTTACCGATGAGAGTTTTTGGTATTAGTGCTAAAAGTTATATAGTTATGGATCAGGATAGTAAAAGAGTTTTAGAAGGTAGCAATATTAATGAGCCGATGTTAATAGCAAGTACGACTAATATTATGACTACATAGTAATGAATTCAAAATATATAAGAAATACTAATAATTTATTTCAAATAAACTATAAAATGTATTATGAAATTGTAGTTCATATAATAACAATATAACTTTAGTCAATAATGATTTTATGGAATATGATTTTAAAGATTATTATGATATAATTATATTCAGTTATGTATTACACCATATGGATAATCCAATTGAAGCACTAAAGAAAGCAAAAGATATGCTTACGGATAGAGGAAAAATATTATTTTCAGTACCAGGAAAAGCATATCTATCTGAGGTTTTTAGTGATGATAAGAGTGTAGGAAGATTTAGTGTTGAAGAAATGGATGACATAGTAAGGGGTGCTGGATTATATCCTTTAAAAGCAAGTAGAAATAGATTTATGATGTCATTTAATTCATATGAAATGTTCTTAAAATATTTACAAAGTATTGGAACATATCAAAAAATTATGGGATATTCTAATCAAAATTGTTCTAAATAATTCTCAGATGAAATTTTGAGAAAATTTGACTCTACTGCATTTATAACAGGTGAATATTTGACATATAATTGTGAAAATCTTCAAAGAAAATTAAGGAGGAAGTAGTATGATTTTATA
>CALWAM010000036.1 GCA_944373135.1 uncultured Bacilli bacterium
ATTGAACTCCTGTCCAAATTAGAAGATGATAAAAAATCTACAAGTTTAGTTAATAATTTATTTTCATCAAATTATGGCTTTAACTTACCTTGAATTTGACTCAGTCTATTAAAATTCATTTATAAATCATAGACATATTTATAAATATAACTCATATATATGAACCCCTCATTTATTCTATGAGTAAAAATAAAGAGAAGTGCTCCCTATGCTAATTAAGCAAATGCAGGAGCGAAACTATAATTAGCTTCGTCATTTAATTTTAATTTTGCATTTAAGGTATAGCTACCACTTGCATTCTTATCTCTAACTAATCTGTCGAAACCAAATCTACCCCGTGCATAAATAATAGCATAATAAATTGACTTTTTCAATTATTTGTGATAGTATAAGCACCAATAAATTTATTGGGGGGATTTAGATGGACAAAAAATATATTTATAAAGATGGAATTATAACACCTATAGATGATACTGAAGGAACTGAAGTGGAAAGGGAATCAGTTCAAGAAAAATTCAAAAAAATACTGAATGGTGTACGAAGCGCTATTAAAAAAGAGTATGGAGAAGAAACTAGTGAAGTAATCGCAGATGATCCTACTGAAGTGGTGGTAGAAGCACCGATTGAAGTAGTGGAAGAAGAAGTCGCTGATGAAAAAACGGTTTCTAAAGCAAAAGAGTTTTTAAAAAGAAATTGGAAAAATATTATTATACTTGTATTATTGGGAGCTTTAGGATGGAATTTATATCACAATATTAAAAATTACAAAACTGAAGATGTCCTAGCTGATTCTAATAGTGTAAGTTCTAGTAGTGAAGCAAATTCAGATGCGGTTGAAGATGTAATAGAGGAGCCAGAAGTTACAGTTGATGCGGCATTATTGGCTGAAGATTATTATTCATATTTGCTTGACTTAGAAAGTAGATTAGGAATTAAATTTAATTTACCTAATGGTAAAGATTCTATATTAAATGTAATTTATGCTTTAAATCCTGAATTGGGCGAAAAGTCAAATATTGATATTGCTCAAGCTTCTACTATATGTAATGATATTACCGCAAATTGTTATTTAAATAATCAAAATAGTAATATTTCTACATTATTAGTAAATGGCGGGGAAGAGTTAAAACAATTGGATGAAATGGCTGCTAAATTAGGAAGAGATGTGCTTTCTTCTGATACTGAAGTACTTGGTGAAGATGATTCTCGTTTAGATGATGATAAAGCTTTCTATACCGAATTAAATAGGTTAACACAATTGTACAGTGCTGATGATATTAATAACCTGCCTATGTATGTAATTATAGACGCTATTTATAATGGGGCTAGTGGTAAGCTTGTTAACTATTTAAATGCTTCTTCGGAAGCTGTTAAAAAAGACGTTGATTTTCGAAATAAGGAAACTGTTATTTTTGGAAAATTAGATGAATATGAGCATGCTAATCAAGTTGATACTGTTGAACAAGTTGCTGGTAGTGAAATAGAGCAAATTGCTAATAATTATTATAATTTATTATTAAGTTATGAAAGCGAATATGGTGTAAGATTTGAAAATGTTAATGATTTAAATACTATTGTAGATTTAGTAAAATCGTTAAATGGTGAAGATGGATTATCTATTGACGCTGCTTCAAAAGTTATGGAAAATATTGCTATAACTTGTAAAAGTATAAATGCTTTACCAAAATTTGATACTTTGGTAAAAAATGGGACTTATTCTAATTTGTTAAATAATATAGAGAATAAATTAAGTAAATTGAAAGTTGATATTAATTATGATGATGATCGAGATTTATATCAATATTTAGCAGAAAATATAGTGGATACTAGTTCAAGAGTAATTAATACGCAAAGCCTTGATCAAGCTATGATATTTATGGCGGTTATGGCTGATTATGAAGCTTATAGTGATGAAGTAAGTAGCTATTGTTATTATGGCAAAAATGGCGAATTCCTTGTTAATGGAAAAGAATATTTTGCTTGTGCTCAAGCTATTGATGACACTTTAAAAGAGTATAAAAGTGATATTTTAGTAAATGAAAGTACTTTAGTACGTAGTAAGTAGGTGATTGAAATGTATGAAAATCAAACATATAAAATAAATTGGATTAGTATTTTAATAAAAGTATTAATTGTTATTGGTATAGTTTTAGTAATTTTTATGTTATTGCCCAAATCTAGTGATAATAGCAGTAATCAACAAGTATTTATTGATAATTTAAATAATATGAAAGACGCGGCTAAAGATTATTTTAAGCTTGAGAATTTACCAGAAAAAATAGGTGGTAGTTTAAAAATCACTTTAGGGGACATGGAAGATAAAAATTTATTAGTTCCATTTAAAGATAAAAACGGTGATGAATGTAATAAGAGTGAATCTTATGCACAAGTTACTAAAAATAGTGAATCATCTTATACTTTAAAAGTTTCCTTAACGTGTAGTGATGAAAGTAATTATATATTAGATACTATTAGTGTTGAAACTAATAATACTGATGAGTCAGAAGAAAGTAATAATAGTAATAGTGAAAATAATGATGAAAAAATAGACTGGGAACATGTTGATGGCGACAAGGATGGTAATATTATTGAATATGAATATCGTCGTTTATTAACCGAGGGTAAATATGAATACTTATGTCCTAGTGGTTATGAGATGATAGGTAATAAGTGTTATAAAACAACTTATGGAGAAACTATTAAAGCAGAAACTTTATATTTTGAGGATACAATTATAGTTACAGATGCTGAAATAAATAAGACAGATGAAGTAATAGTTACGATTGATCCGATAAAAACAGAAGAAGGAGTAATAGATGTTTGTCCAGAAGGTTATACACTTAATGACGGGGTATGTATAAAGTATATGGATGCTACTGTTGTTCCTGGATCAACTAGTTATAGTTGTCCTTATGGTGGTACAATTGATGGCGATAAATGTATTATTACGATAGATGCTGAGGAAACACCAGCTGAAACGATTAATTATTGTCCAAATGGTGGAGATTTAGTAGGTGATAAATGTGTTTTATATACAAATTATCAACCAAGTGTTAGTACTACGCCTGAAGTATGTACTTGCCCTAATGGAAAAACACCTGTCAATGGTCGTTGTGATACATCTTATAGTTATGCTGCTACTCCTAGTTATAGCTGGAGTAATCCAGAAGTTCAAGTTACTAGTCAAGTTTTAAGCGAATATGAAAATAGTACTTCTAAAAGAGTATTAGTAAATCAATCTTGTTCATTAGGTAAATGTTCTTATACTTATTATACGTATCATAAAGTTACTAATTATAGTTGTCCAAACGGTGGGAATGTAAGTGGAACTAGCTGTATAGTTAGCGGTAGTGTTGCTGCTACTTGTACTCCTGGAACTACAAGTTATTATTGTCCAAATGGTGGAACTTATAATGGCTCTGTATGTCATAGAGATGATAGTTATAAGGCTAGTCAAAAAACTGAAGGTCCAACTTATTATTGTCCTGATGGCTATGAAAAAAATGGTAAAAAGTGTACTAAAACATATGATGCCACTAAAGAAGAAGGAACTACTACATATCAATGTCCAGAAGGTTATGTTCTAGATGGTACAACTTGTTATAAAGTTGTTGATAAGGAACAAGAAGTAATTTATTCTTATAGTTGTCCAGAGGGATATACTAGTGACGGTGAAGGCGAAAATATGACTTGTTCAAAAGTTACAGAAGTTAAAGGCGAATATTATTGTGTAGATAGTGATGCCGTATTACAAGATGATAAATGTTATAAAACTATTAAAGGGACAATAAAAGGTTATGAATGTCCAAGCGGCTATATTCAAGAGGGTGATATGTGTATTAAGAAAGACGTACACTGTGTTTATCCAACATTAAATGAAGTCGTCGCGGCAGAATATGAATATACATGGAGTATAAATAATAATTTACCAGGTTGGAAAAAAACGGGAAGAACAAGAATCTATACTGGTGAAATATAAGCATTAAGTAATAAATTCTTAATGCTTTTTTTGACTAAAAATGGTTGATTTATAAGAGTATGTGTGATATTATCTATATTGCATTTATATATTTTTATGTAGATGTATAAGTGGAGGGGAATAAGCGGATGCCCAAACCACTTACACGATTAATAATTATGGGAGGTGTTTTTCGTGGCAAAAGAAGTTGTAAAAGTAGTTAAGTTACAAATTAATGCAGGAAAAGCTACACCAGCTCCTCCAGTCGGAACTGTGCTTGGACCTGCAGGAATAAATTTACAAGAATTCTGTACTCGTTTTAACGATGCAACCAAAGATAAAATGGGTGATGTTGTTCCTTGTGAAATTTCTATTTATGATGATCGTAGTTTTGATTTTGTTTTAAAAACTCCACCAGCTGCTTTCTTAATTAAAAGAGTTGCTAAAATTCAAAAAGGTAGTACAAAAGGTGCTAATGAAATAGTTGCAACTATTACAAAAGATGAATTAAAAAGTATAGCTGAAACTAAATTGCCTGATTTAAATGCATATACTGTAGAAGATGCAATGAAAATCGTTGAAGGTACAGCTAGAAATATGGGAGTTGCTGTTAAAGGTCTTAATGATCAAGAGTTAGCAGAACAACAAAAAGAAGCTGAAATAGCTGAAAAAGAAGCTGCAAAACGTGATGCAGAATTAGCTAAGATGGAAGAAGAAGCTAAAGAAGCTGCTTCTGTTGAAGTTGAAGTTATTAATGATAAGTCTAAAGAAGACGAATCTGAAGAAGAATAATTTAAATATAATCCGCTTAATAAACCACAATTAAGGAGGTAAGAAATGAATAAAGCAGGAAAGAAATATGTGGAAGCTTCTAAAAAAGTAGAAAAAAATAAATTATATACTAAAGAAGAAGCTATAAGTTTAGTTAAAGAAACTGCTATTACTAAATTCGATAGTAGTGTTGAAGTTGCTTTAAAATTAAACTTAGATACTAAAAAAGCTGATCAACAATTAAGAGGTTCATTAGTATTACCTAATGGTACTGGTAAAGTTAAAAAAGTATTAGTTATTGCTAAAGGTGAAGCTGCTAAAGAAGCTAAAGAAGCAGGTGCAGATTTTGTTGGCGATGATGATATGATAGAAAAAATTCAAAAAGAGAATTGGTTCGATTATGATGTTATTGTTGCTACACCTGATATGATGGCTTCATTAGGTAAAATAGGTCGTGTTTTAGGACCTAAGGGATTAATGCCAAACCCTAAAACAGGAACTGTTACTGCTACACCAGCTAAAGCTGTTGCTGATATTAAAAAAGGTATGGTAGAATATAAAACTGATAGTTATGGTAATGTTCATGCTGTTTTTGGAAAAGTATCATTTAGTGATGAACAAT
The DNA here is from genome assembly GCA_944373135.1 of uncultured Bacilli bacterium. GTDB lineage: Bacteria > Bacillota_I > Bacilli_A > RF39 > UBA660 > CALWAM01. The sequence continues at coordinate 5,352 of CALWAM010000036.1, forward strand.
TGCTAGAAAATTTAAACTATATTGTTGCTACTATAGCTAAAGCTAAACCTCAAGTTGTTAAAGGAACTTATATTCAAAATATTAGTATCTCTTCAACTATGGGGCCTGGTATTAAAGTTGATAAAAATTCTTTTGACATTTAAGTTTTTATCGTATATAATAATTGACAGAAAAAGCGTTTCTACCTAAGACAGTAGGTCATTAGTAAATCCTACCGAGGGAAACTTATTTGAATAATTCATTTAAGCTTTCCTCTTAAGGGAAAGCTTTTTTATAAATATATAAGGAGGATGTTATGGCAAGTACTAAGATTCTTAATTTAAAAAAGAGTATTGTTAGCGAGATAACTGATAAGATTAAAAATAGTGAATCTGTTATTCTATTTAGTTATCAAGGATTAACTGTGGCTGATATGAGTACTCTTAGAAATAAGTTAAGAGAAGTTGGAGCAGAAGTTAAGATATATAAAAATACATTAACGAAAATTGCTTTAAAAGATCTTAATGTTAATTTAGATGATTTCTTAGAAGGACCTAATGCTTTGTTATTTGGAAAAGATTTATTAGAACCAATTAAAGTTATTAGTGACTTTGCTAAGGCCCATGATAAGTTAAGCATTCGTGTTGGTATTATCAGTGGTGAAATAGCTGATAAGAGTGTTATTGATGAATATGCAAGCATTCCATCAAGAGAAGGATTACTTACTATGCTTGCTGGTGGTATGATCCAATATGTTCGTGATTTAGCAATTGGATTAAACCTATATGCTGAACAATTAGAAAAATAATTTTTAGGAAAGGAATTGATTAGAATGGCAAAATTAAATAAGGAAGATTTTATTAGTGCATTAAAAGAAATGACTATTCTTGAAGTTAAAGAATTAGTTGATGCAATGAAAGAAGAATTTGGAGTAGACCCTAGTGCTGTAGCTGTAGCTGCTGCACCAGCTGCTGCTGTAGCTGAAGAAAGTACTACTAAAACTGTAGTATTAAAAGATGCTGGAGCTGCTAAGATTCAAGTTATTAAAGTATTAAAAGAAATTACTGGACTTGGTCTTGTTGAAGCTAAAGGTCTTGCTGACAATGGTGGAAATGTTAAAGAAAACGTTTCAAATGATGAAGCTAATGAAATTAAAGCTAAGCTTGAAGAAGCTGGAGCTACTGTTGAATTAGTTTAATCCTCTTAATATATGAAGAGATAGTTTTAGGACTATCTTTTTTTTGGCTTAAGTGATATACTTTTTTATAGGGTGGTAATGTGAAATTGAATAATAAAGGTTGGGGTTACTCGACAATGATAATTTGTGTATGTTTTATTTTGTTGCTTTTATTAATTGTAGTTTATTATGTATATATATTTTATCAAGGGGTTGAAGAAGATAAAGAAATTAATAAACAAAATAGTTATGAATTATATATAAAAGGGATGGAAGAAAGTGCAATAGATTATGCTAAATTATATATTGATAATTTAGATGATAATTTAGTGGTAGTAATTAAACTTGAGCAATTAGTAAAATTAAATATGATTGAAGATTATGAGGATTGTACTGGCTATGTTAATTTAAAAAAAGTTGATGACGTTTATGAAACAGAAGGGTTTTTGAAATGCTCTAATTATGAAACGGAAGGATATGGAGAATAAGTTATGGATAAAATGCGTAAAATATCAATTATTTGGGGAAGTATTTTAGTGTTATTATTTATTGCTTTAACTATTTTTGGTATTGCTATAAAAAATAAAGATAAAGGATATAAAGAGCTTGAAAATAAGATGGTAGAAGCTACCAAAAAATATGTAGAACTTAATTTCTTATATCCACAAGGTGAGGATAAAGTAAAAGTTACTGATGAAGAACTCAAGGGAGAAAAATTAATTGATGAACTTGAATATAATAATGATAAATGTGAAGGTTATGTTTTGGTGTATTTAGATACAATGGTTTATAAGTATGATGCTTATATAAAATGTGATAATTATGTAACTGATGGTTTTAAATAAAATTCTCTTAATGAGAATTTTATTAGTTAAGGTGGTTGTAATGGCGATACAAGGGAAAGAATTAGAAAAGGAAAAGTTAATATTAAAAGGTGTTAATAAAAATATTACAGATAAATTAAAAGAGTCTGGTCTTAAATTAAGTGAGGAAGAAGAAAAAAGGAAAGATTTTCTTAATTATGCTTGGGAACATCGTAATAGTATGGATGAAAATGAAGCAATTGCTCTTAGAGTACAAGGAATGTTAGAAGATAATAGGGTATTAAGTGAAGAAAAATATTTTAAAAAATTATTTCGGGTACAAAACAATCCCTATTTTGCTTCTATATTATTTAAAGAAGATAATGGGAAAAAGCATGTTATATATATAGGATTAACTTATTTGAAAGATAAGAAACTTAATAATATTATTTATGATTGGCGAAGTCCAATTTGTAGTATGTATTATGATTATGAAGTAGGTAAGGCTTCATATGTGGCTCCAGAAGGAATTATAAGTGGTGATTTAACTAGAAAACGGCAATACAAGATTGTTAATAAAGAATTAATTAGATTGTTTGATAATTCTATTAATATAGATGATGATTTATTACAAGAAGTATTAGCTAATGAAAGTAATGAAAAAATGAAAAATATAGTTAATACAATTCAACAAGAACAAAATTCAGTTATTAGAAATGTTAAGGATAAAAATTTAATTGTAGAAGGCATTGCTGGTAGCGGAAAAACTTCGGTTGCCTTACATAGAATAGCTTTTCTTTTATATAAGATACCAAATTTAAAATCATCTAATGTCTTAATATTTAGTCCTAATAACATATTTACTGAGTATATATCTAATGTGTTGCCCGAGTTAGGGGAAGATAATACTTTACAAACTACTTTTCAAGATTATTTGATTAATAGTATTGATGGCTATAAAAATGTTGAATCTTTCTTAAGCTTTATTAGTAGGTATTACCAAAAAAAGAATAGTAATGAAGATTTAATATTCTATAAACAAAGTGATGAAATAATTGAAGATATTAATCAATTTGTTAAATGGTTTGTTGATCATATTAAGTTTAAAAGTGGTTTTATAGAAAATGAAATATATTCTTATACAAAAGAAGATTTAAATGAATTATTTCATACAAAATATCGTAAGTTAGTCTTTTTTGATAGATTAGAAGAAATGGCAATAAGGTTATGTGAATCCAATTATAAAGGTAAAAGAACTAAGTTAAAAACTTATCGTAAGTTAATTAATGAAGCTTTGGGTATTAATTGCGATATTAAGAATATATTTTGCTTATTCTTTAAAAGTAGTTTTGCTAAAATAAAAATGAATGATAATGAAATTAAATCCTTTTTAAATAGCGATGAAATTAAATATGAAGATGCTCTTATTTATGTTTACATAAAAGGTTTATTAAGGGGATTTAATTATGAAAAATACATTGAACAAGTTGTTATTGATGAAGCACAAGATTATAGTAAATTACAATTTATTATTATTAGTAAAATATTTAAACGAAGTTCTTTTACAATATTGGGAGATGTTAACCAAACAATTAATCCATATTATAAATATAGTTCGCTAGCGGAGCTTAAAAATATTTTTGAAAGTAGTATATATTTACAATTATTAAAAACTTATCGCTCTTCGGAAGAAATAATAAATTATACCAATAAAATATTAGGTTTAAAGCATGTAAGTGCTATTAGGAAAAGTAATAATATACCAGTAACTTTTTGTGATAATTATTCAGACTTTATTTCCGAAGTTAATGTCTTATTAAGTAAATATAAAAGTTTAGCAATTATTACTAAAGATGATGAAAGTGCAAAAAGAGTTTATGAACTATTAGATGATGCTTGTTTTGAATTGGTATTACAAAATACTGTTGTATTTAAAAAAGATAAAATTGTTATACCTGCTTACGTAGCTAAAGGATTAGAGTTTGATGCTGTAATGGTATATAGTGATAAAGATAGTAGGTATATGACGAACGAAAAAAATTTATTATATGTTGCCTGTACGAGGGCTCAACACCAACTTGTTATTTGTAATATAAAAAAATTGTATATTTGTAAATGATGTGAAACAAAAAAAATCGAAAATAGCTTAGTTTAACTGAGTTATTTTTTTAATGTTTA
>CALWAM010000037.1 GCA_944373135.1 uncultured Bacilli bacterium
TAAAAAAGACCTCTTTAGGTCTTATTCTTCTTAACAATTAGTTAAGAGCATCTTTTAATTTGCTTCCAGCTTTGAATGAAGCAACATTTTTAGCAGGAATTTTAAGTGGTTCTTTAGTTAATGGATTAATACCTTCTCTAGCTTCACGTTTTTTGCAAGCAAAAGTACCAAAACCAACTAAAGCAACTTTTCCTTCTTTTTTAAGTCCGCTAACAATTCCTTCTAAAGTAGCTTCTAAAGCACGAGTAGCATCAGCTTTTGTTAATCCTGCTTTAGCAGCAATAAATTCTACTAAATCTTGTTTTCCCATAAATTTTTACCTCCTATATTTATGTATAAGGAAATAATCTTGTCCTTACATAATAAAATTAACAAAGAATATTAATAAAATCAAGTACTACAACACTATTTTGACAAAAAAATATAATTATCTTCTCATAATTATATTTTTTTTGACATTATATTACAAAAGCAATTAAATTATTAGCTCCCTTATTTACTATCTTCGTAACAGTTTGACTTAACTTATAACGTGTATTTTCTGGCATAATCGACAACTTAGCTTGAATACCTTCTTGGACAATAACATCTAAACTTCTACCAAATATTTCACTTTTCCAAATATTTTTGGGATCAGTTTCATAATCTTTCATTAAATAGTTAATTAATTCTTTACTTTGCAATTCACTACCAATAATTGGTTCAAAAGTACTTTCTACATCTACTCTCATTAAATGAATTGAACTAGCTACTGCCTTTAATTTAACACCATATCTACTACCTTGTTTAATAATTTCTGGCGTATCTAAATGCATATCTTTTAAAGATGGATAAACTATTCCATAACCAGTACTCTTTGCCATCTTTAAAGCACTTTTTATAGCTTCATATTCTTCTCTACCTTCTTTATAAGAAGCAAATACTTTTAACATTGCAGCCTTAGTATTAATACTAGTCCCTATCATACTATTTAACACTTCATTATATAATTCATCACTACTATTTAAATTAACTGTAACTACTCCTAAGGCTGCATCTAAATCACTAATATAGGCTTTATTAATATATTCACTATCTTGAAAATAATTTAAAATAGTATCTACATCTTTTAATTTTTTAATATTTATAATACAATTTTTCATTTTATCGATATAATGTTTCTTTATTTCATGATTCTTGTCTAAAACATGAACCCATTCTGGAATATTAAATTTAATATCTAATACTGGATATTCATATAAAGCTTCTTTCAAAATATTCATTATATCATTTTCACTCATTAAATCGACACTAATAGGTAAAACAGGTACTTCATAACTATTTCTTAAACTTTCTGCTAAATTTTGAGTTTCTTTAGCATTAGGATGACTACTATTTAAAATAACAATAAATGGCTTGCCTATTTCTTTTAATTCATAAACAACTTTTTCTTCCGCTTCTTGATAACTACTTCTACTAATATCAGTAAAACTTCCATCTGTGGTAACGACAATACCAATCGTTGCATGATCCCTAATAACTTTTTCGGTTCCTATTTCCGCAGCTTCAGTAAAACTAACTGGCTCCGTAAACCAAGGCGTCATAACCATTCTTGGATTACCTTCATTATCTAAATATCCATTAGCTCCATCAATAACATATCCAACGCAATCAATTAGCTTAATATTAGCTTTAAAATCCATTACATCTAATACTGCTCCATTGGAAGGAACAAATTTCGGTTCTGTTGTCATAATAGTTTTTCCTGAGGCACTTTGAGGCATTTCATCTAAGTATCTCTTCTTTTCATATTCATCAGTTATATTAGGGACAATTAAATTTTCAATAAATTTTTTAATAAAAGTACTTTTAACAGTTCTAACTGCTCCTACTACTCCTAAATATATCTCAACATTACCTCTTTTAGCTAAAGGAACAATAATCTCTTCTTTTTTCATAAAATCCTCACTCTCTATCTAAAAATATGACAGATTATATACTATTAGAACTATTAATATCATAAAAAAAGGACTAGAACATCTTTTCTACTCCCTTAGGAACTTTATCCTTAACAATTGCTTCTACTATTTTATCTTCTTTTTCTTTACTTACATTTTTACCAGTCATCTTTGATAAAGTATTAATAACTTCTCTTAAAGTTTTTTCATCTTTCATATTACCTTGTTGTAATTTATTTGCTAAAGATAAAATTGTATCTTTATTAACCTTCGTTCTTTTTTCTACTTTTTTAAAAAAATTATCATCTAAAGCCATAAAAAGCCTCCTACCATAATTATATGTTTAAGAGGCTTTTTATGTTAATCATCAAAAAATATATCATCTGGTCTTAGATTAAAAACCTTCGCTATTTTTTTAGCATTTTCATAAGTAAGACCACGTTGTCCATTCTCTATTTGCCAATAATATGAACGACATAATCCAGTAGCTTCACTCATAACTTTCAAAGAATAATTATTTTTTTCTCTTAATTCTCTTAATTTTTTTCTAAATTTTATATTTGGACTATCTATATTTCTCATCTCAATCTCCCATTTCATTATTATATTAAAATTATTCTTTTAATTTGTCAATTATTCTATACATAACTAGGTAGACTTATTAACTATAAGCTAATAATATTTTATTAAAGGAAGTGATTATTATGGCAACATTAAGAACTATTGTTGGGCGAAATTTAAAGTATATCCGTTATCAAACCAACTTATCTCAAGAAGATTTTTATGAACATTATAATCTAAATCCTAAATACTATTCTATGATTGAAAGAGGCGAAATTAACATTCGTGTTGACACTATTGATAAACTAGCTAAAACATTAAAAATCCCTCTTCAAGAATTATTAATTGATGAACCTACTAGAGAAATTAACAAATTAAGAATTGACGCAAGGAATTAATTATTCCTCATTTTTATTTTTAAATTGCAAAATTATTGGAGTACCTTCTAACTGAAAGTTCTCTCTAAGTTTATTCTCTAAATATCGATAATAACTAAAATGAATTAGTTTTTTATCATTTACAAAAAAAGTAAACTTTGGTGGCTTTATTCCTGTTTGACTTACAAAATTAATTTTAAGTCTTTTTCCTTTATATGAAGGAGCTTCATGTAATGAAGTTGCATCCATTATCACATCATTTAATAATGATGTTTTTATTTCATTTTTACTATTATTATAAACTCGCAAGATTTCTGGCATTAATAAATGAAGTCTTTTTTTATATAACGCACTTAAAAATACTATTGGAACATATGGAATAAATTGAAACTCTTGTTTAATTTTTTCTTTCCATTTTTTCATTTCTAAATCTTTATTTTCTACCGTATCCCATTTATTAACGACTAATACCATAGCTTTACCGGCTTCTAAAGCATAAGAAACAATATGTTTATCATGTTCAATTATTCCCTCTTCAGCATTAATTACTATACAGCAAACATCACTACGATCAATAGCTCGTAAAGTCCTAATTAAACTATACTTTTCAACACTTTCATAAATACGTCCTTTTTTACGTAATCCTGCTGTATCAATAACGGTAAATTCTTCATCATTATATCTAAATTTCGTATCTATAGCATCTCTAGTAGTTCCCGCTACATTACTAACAATAACTCTTTGTTCATTTAATAATGCATTAATTAAACTACTTTTACCTACATTAGGTCGACCAATAATTGAAAACTTTAAATTATCATCTTTACTTTCACTACTAGGATTAAAATCTTTAGTTATTTCTTCTAATAATTCATTAAAACCTTTTTTATGCACGGCACTTACAGGTATTACATTCTCAAAACCAAGTTCATAATAACTATATATATTATCTTTTAATTTACCATTATCTATCTTATTAACTACAACAATAACTTTCTTATTTGTTCTAAGCAACATATTTCTTACTAATATATCACTACTAGTTAGATCTTCTTTACCATCAACAACAAACAAAATAACATCACTTTCATCTATTGCTAGCTCAGCTTGCATTTTTATATCATTATTAAAATTATCATCACCAAGTTCTATTCCTCCCGTATCTATTAATAAGAAATTCTTATCATTATAATTAACATCTCCATAAATACGATCTCTAGTAATCCCTGGTGTATCTAATATAATAGCTTTCTTTTCTTTAATTAATAAATTAAAAATAGTACTTTTACCAACATTAGGTTTACCAACTAAACAAACACATTTTTTCATTCTATCCCCCTCCTTCCCCAGTATTTTATCATACTTTATAAATAGAGTAAATTCCCAAAATTTCCAAAACAAAAATATTGTCATCTTTTTTAATTAATTATATAATTAAATTGAACAAACGTTTGGTGGTGAAATAATGAACAGACATATCCTTTGTATTGATTTAAAAAGTTTTTTCGCTTCTGTTGAATGCGTTGAAAGAAAACTAGATCCCTTTACAACTCCTTTAGTTGTTTCTAACCCTAATCAAGGACCAGGTGCTATTACTCTAGCTATAACTCCTTACTTAAAAGAAAAAGGTATAAAATCTCGTACTCGTTTATATGAAATACCTAAAAATATTAAATACATTATCGTTCCCCCACGAATGAAACTATATATTGAAAAAAGTAAAGAAGTCGTAAGTATTTATTTAGACTTTATTAGTAAAGAAGATTTACATATATATTCTATAGATGAATGTTTCTTAGATGTTACTAATTATTTAAAATATTATAACAAGACAGATATAGAACTTGCTCAAGAAATATTAAATACTATCTATAAAAAAACTGGTTTAACAGCTACTTGTGGTATTGGCCCCAATCTTTTACTAGCTAAAATATCGATGGATATAGAAGCTAAAAAGCATAAAAATGGTATTGCTAAATGGACTTATGATGATGTCAAAACTAAATTATGGGAAATATCTCCTTTATCAAAAATGTGGGGGATTGGTTCAAGAATGGAACGTAATCTAAACCTTTTAGGCATTTATAAAGTAAAAGATTTAGCTAATTATGATGTCAATAAATTAAAAGAAAAATTTGGAATAATTGGTGAAGAATTATATCGTCATGCTAATGGTATAGATTTAAGTAAAATAAGCTCTTGGAATCAAATTCCTAAAAATAAATCATATTCCCATAGTCAAATATTATTTAAAGATTATTACTCTAATGCTACTTTAATTATTAAAGAAATGACAGAAACAATCTGCTTCAGGCTGAGAAAGAATCATAAACAAACATCTAATATTTATTTAGGGATTGGTTACTCTAGAACTATTGGGGGAGGATTTAGTCATTCTTTAAAATTAGATGTTCCTACTGATAATCCTAATATTATTGAAAAACAATTACTACTAATATTTGATAAATACTATGATAATTCTCCTATTCGTAAAATATCTATTGCTTTAGGTCATTTATCTAATAAAAATTATGAACAATTAAATTTATTTGAAAACGAAAAAGAAAAAGAAGAAAATAATTCTCTTCTTCATACTATTGATAAAATAAACGAACAATTTGGTAAAAATACCATTTTAAAAGCCTCTTCCTTGCTTAGTGATTCTACTATTAAAGAAAGAAATAAAAAGATAGGTGGTCACCATGAATGATCGCGGTATGATAAAATGGCAACCATTTAATTCAGTTATTCCCTCTTCTTATATTATAAAATGTTTAGAAGAAGAAAAGAAAAGAATTTCTATGCCTATTTTAAGTGAAGATGAATTAAATGATTTAAATAATCAAATAATAACTGCTTATTATCAAAAAGAACCAATTACTATTTATTACTACTATAAGAAAAAATTTTTTAAAATAACCGATATAATTATTAAAATATCACCAAGTAATAAATTAATATACTTGGAAAAAGGTTTAAAATTATCTACTAATCAAATAGTTAAAATAAAATTATATTCTTAATTGTTATCATAAGGATCTATGATTATTTTCTTTATACACTAAACTACCATTAGAAATATCTAAAACAATATTAGGATTTAATATCTCATTATATTTACGATTATGAGATATACTTATAATTGTTCCTTCAAAACTAGAAATTAACTCATAAATTAAATCTATGGCTTCTTTATCCAGATGATTAGTAACCTCATCTAAAATTAAAATATTTATCTTGTTTAAAGCCAATTTTGCCAAATTAATTCTCGTTCTTTCCCCTGGAGATAAATTTTTATATTTTTTATCTCTATCATCATAACTAAAATTAAATTTATCTAAAAGTGTAAAAATAAAAGATAAATCATAATCCTCAATCCCTTTAGTTAGCCATTCCAAAACTGTATCATCAGAATTAACTTCTAATGTATCTTGAGATATATATCCAATTTTAGCATCATTACCAATTACAACATCTCCACTTATCGGTTTAATTCTTCCCATTATGGTATTGATAAGAGTACTTTTACCACTACCATTTCCTCCCATTATTTCTATTCTATCACCAAATTCAATCACCATATTAATTAGTGGAGTTGAAAAATTATCATACCCACAAATTAAATCTCTAATAACTATATTTTTATTCCCCTTTTTATTATCAAAATTAAAGAAAAATTTAATTGGCTTTTTCTCTTCAAAATCTGGAACAGATAATTTATCAAGAGCTTTAGATATTTTTGAAACAGACTTATTATTAGTTCTCTCTTTAGCAAAATTATTGGCAATTTTATCATTATCATTATGAGCGCTTTTATTATTACCCTTAGAAGACCATTCTTTAGCTTTTTGTAATTGCCTTTTTAATTTCAATTTGTCACTAATAGCTTGTTCATACACTTCCCGTTGATTTTGATATTCAATATCTTTTTGAAACAAATAATCATTATATCCCATATTATATTCATTAATTTTACCATCATCCAACTCAAAAATTTTTGTCACAATATTATTTAGAAAAACTTCATCATGAGATACAATTATCATTGCCTTACCTGAATTTTTTAAATATTCTTCTAACCACAATATTGCATTACTATCTAAATTATTAGTTGGTTCATCAAGCAACATGACATCCTCATTTTTTAATAATAATATAGAAAGTAAAACTTTTATCTTTTCACCACCAGACAACGTTTTTACTTTAGCGTGTAAATCTTTATTTAACTTAAGACCAGAAAGAATAATTTCTAAATTATTATCAAATGAATAACCATCTAAGCTTAAATATGTATTTAAAATTTCACCATATTCATCCATGTTATCTTCAGTTAATTTATTTTCAAGTTCTCTTAACTTTTTTTCTAAGTTATCTATTCCAGTTTCAAACTTAATATAATCAATAATAGAGTATTCATCATATTCATGAGGAATTTCTTGCCTTAAATAAGATACCTTACTTCCATTTAAATTAATAACTCCCAAATCAATATCAATAACACCAGATAAAGCTTTTAATAATGTTGATTTACCACTTCCATTTACACCAACTAAACATATCTTTTCACCAGTTCCTAGCGAAAATGATAAATTATCTAAAATATGTTTACCATTTATAGAAACATTAATATTTTTTACTATCATAACATCCACACACCTTACAATTTCTTTTCTTTTTCCATCCAATTATTTTACTTTGATAACTAAACATATCAAACATTAATGTTTTCCCTATTAAATTATCTGGCTTATATTTTACGTAATAATTTATTATTTCATTACTTACTATACTTGAAATCAATAAACATAATGGTCCATAAGAAGGAACATAATCGACAGTATTTAACGGCTTTTCATTCAAATTCTTTTCTATAATGCTGTTTTATTAGGTACAACAAAAGGTCCAACCATCGCTACATGTTCAGAAAAGCCACAAAATAAAACTGGTTTATGATATTTAACACACAAATTATTTATCAATCTCCTTATAACTCTAGCAGGTTTATCTATAGTACATAAGACAAAATCGCTTATTTTGATTTCTTGCTCAATATCTATATCGTTTTCAATCTTTATTTTTTTGACATTTATATTATTACTTTTTGTGGCAATTTTTTTTAATAGTACATCACATTTAGATAAACCTACATCATCAAATTCATAAGGATATTGTCTAATTAAATTGGAATTTTCTACAAAATCATAATCTACCAAAAATAAATTTTCAAAGCCAGCCCGCGAAAGAATTATAGCAACATTAGCACCTATACCCCCAAGACCCAATATCAATATTTTTTTCTTTCTAAATTTTTCATTACAATCAACAAATTCATTCGTAAACATACTAAAGTATAAATTTTGTCTATTATAAATATCATCTTCTAATAATAATTTATAATCATCATAATCTATTATAAAACCTTCTTAAAATGTTAAATACTATAAATATTATAATTTATCGTATTGTATCCACATTCTTAAAATAAATATTTCTTTATTACTTTCATCTACCTCGTATACCAATCTATGTTGATAATTTATCCTCCTAGAATAACAACCATTTAAATTACCTCTTAATTTTTCAAATGTAGGAGGAATTTGGTATGGATCTATAGCAATTAAATCTAATAACTCTTTAGTTTTACTTTCAAGACCAGCTTGTTTTAATAATTTTTTATCTTTATCCGCTAGTTTAGAAAATATTATTTTGTATTCTACCATTCTTCACCTTTTTCATAAACACTACATTTATTTTTATCATCTTTTCTAGCTTCATTAATAGATTCTACAAATCCAGGTATAGAATTTAAAAAAATTGTTTCCTCTATATCTCTCCAATCTTTTTCAGATAACAATATAGCATTTTCTCCCTTATTATTAATAATATTAATTGGATTAAATCCTTTGTTTACATCAGAAACCAATTGATACAAATTTTGTCTAGCATTAGTTATATTTATTGTATTCATAACTTCACCTCGTTTACATTATAACGTACTTTAAAACGTACGTCAAGTTCTTTGTAATATTATATGCAATATTTTTATATTTAACAAAAAAACTCAAACCTAAAAAGTTTGAGTCATAATCAACTTGGTGCCGTTGAGGAAGTTATCTACAACTTTTACCAAAGGTAATTGACATATAAATCAATCACTATATACATTTTAACACAAATACGTTTTAAAATAAATAATTATAAACTTTATTGTAATTAATTAGTTTCTTTCAATTTTCCTAATACAATGACTAGTCTTTAGCCTCTGTTTCATTTAATACTTTTTCAACTTCACTAATTAATTGCTCTTTATTAGGAATATAATAAGTATAAGTAGAAGCAAAAATATTATTAGATAAACCACCTAAAGCATATTCCATAGCTACTTCTTTTTTACTCTTACAAAGAATAATTCCTATTGGTTTATTATCATATTCATCATTTATTTCAGCATTATAGTAATTTAAATACATATTCATTTGTCCTGCGTATTCTGGTTTCATAGTCCCAATTTTTAAATCTATTAAAACATA
>CALWAM010000038.1 GCA_944373135.1 uncultured Bacilli bacterium
ATTATCATCATAATAATGCCAGCCATTAAAACTCCTAACATTACTGCCAAAATACTCTTTTTAAAATCCATATCTAAAATACTTGCCGCTAATGTTCCCGTCCAAGCTCCAGTTCCTGGTAAAGGTATACCAACAAATATCAGCAAAGCCCAAAACAACCCATTGCCAGCTTTTGCTTGTAATTTTTTTCCACCACTATGTCCTTTCTTAAGGCACCAAGTAAAAAATTTGCCAATATATTTTTTATCTGCTCCCCATTCCAAAACTCTTCTTGCAAATAAAAATATTATTGGAACTGGAACCATATTCCCAATTATAGCAACAATATATGAAGGAATTAATGGTAAACCAACATATTGAGAATAAGGAATAGCACCTCTTAATTCTACTAAAGGAAGCATTGAAATTATAAAAACAACTAGATATTTACTAACTAGACTTGTCCCAATTAATAAGCCAAATAATTTTCCGATTTTTTCTCCCACAAGCAATCACATCCTATAGTTAAAATTATAACATAAATAATTAAATAATTCCACTTTATTTAATTAAAAAGTACAAATCTAGTAATCGATTTGTACTTAAAGTGTGAGTTTGAGTTTATATGTTATTTATTTAACTGTAGGGTTATATATAATAATCAAAATTTATACTTATTTATTATACATTATTTTATCTTATCTTATCACTTCTCCTTTCATGTTTTAATGTTAACATTAATTTATGAAATTTTCGTGAAGGAATGATGAAAATTTACTTTTTTTGAGCTTTCTTAATTTTAAAATAAAATTCTGACCCCTTATTTTTTACACTCTTAACTCCATACTTGAAATTATGTTTATTCAAAATGTTTTTTACGATTGATAATCCTAAACCTGTCCCTATTACATTTCTTTTATGGTTTTTTTCTTCTTTATAATATTTATCCCATATATGATCTATATCTTTAGAGCTTATTCCTTTTCCCGTATCTATGATTTTTACGATATAATTCTTTTTGTCATAAAGAATCTTTATAAATACTGTTTTATCATCTCCAGTATAATTAATTGCATTATTAATTAAATTATAAAGAACTTGCTGAATACGTTTCTTATCGGCTCTAACTAATGCTTTATCTGGCATTTCCGTAATAAAACAATAATCTTCAGTTTCTTTAACCAAATCATATCTCTTTAAAATTAAATTTATTTCTTCAACCAAATCAAATTCGTCTATATTCAATTCGTCTTTATTAGCTTGAAGTTTAGATAACTCTAATATATCATTTACTAATATATTTAAGCGATCAACCTCATCAATGATAACACTCAAGTTTTGCTTCATTTTAACTTCATCCTTATAACTAATATCTCTAACCATCTCAGCATAAGCTTTAATCATTGTTAAAGGAGTTTTTAAATCATGGCTAACATTTGCCATTAAATCTCTACGATACTGATCTATTTTTACTAGTTCATCTTCTAAATAATTTAATGTATCAGCTAATTCATCAATCTCTAATATTCCATTTTTATTAAATTTTATATCATAATTACCACTAGCTAGCTTCTTAGCATCATTAGTTATATCTACAATCGGTTCAGATAGTTTTTTAGACAAAAACCAGGAAATCATTATTGCAAACAGAAAAGCAATAATCATAACATACATTAACTGACTTCGAATCAATATACTAGACTCCTCTACATCTTCTAACATGGTATATACATATACTTGGCCAAAATCGATCTTTATACCATACAATAAAGATTGTGTATCATAATAGGGATTAATTAATTTAATTTTGTTAATTTGGTCATTACTCTTTAACATATCTTCTTTATATTGTGTTAAACTATCATCCCCTAATAAACATCCTGTTGCTCTTTCATTAAATATTGTAGAATAGCCTAAAGTATCAACAAATTCGATACAAATATTATTATCGAATTTCATATCATTAATTACAGATTCAATATCATGACGATTATTAAGTACTATAGAATTAGCTATTTTATCTAAAGATTTAATTTGATACTTTTCATAGAATATATTAAGAAATAAACTTTGAAAAACATATAATAAAATTAAAATAGAAATAGAAAATAAAACTAAATAAGATAAAGTTTTAAAATTAATACTATGTACTTTATTCTTGATATTCAAATTTATAACCAACCTTTCTAACCGTAACTATTACATTACGATATTTACCTAAATTATTCCTTAATGTTTTAATATGTGTATCAACAGTCCTATCATCTCCATAAAAATCATATCCCCATACATTTATTAACAATTGTTCTCTAGATAAAGCAATATTTTTATTATTAACTAAATATAATAATAAATCATATTCTTTAGGTGTTAAATTAACTTTTTTATTATCAACATAAACGTCATGAGCCTTAGTATCAATACTTAAAGAGCCAAAGTTATATTTTTCACTTTCCCCGATACTTCTTTTTAATATTGCCTTTACCCTAGCCACTAATTCTTTAGGACTAAAAGGTTTAGTAACATAATCATCTACTCCAATATCAAATCCAATAAGTTTATCATATTCTTCTTTTCTAGCAGAAAGCATTATGCAAGGAATATCCTTTATTTCTTTAATTTCTTTTATTGCTTGATAACCATCCATTTTAGGCATCATTATATCCATAATAATTAAATCTATATTTTCTTTTTTTACTTCGTTAATTGCCGCTAAACCATCACCTGCTTCAATAACTTCATAGCCTTCAATTAACAAATATTCTTTAATAACATTCCTAATTAATTCCTCATCATCTACTACTAATATTTTCATTTTGTCACCTCTTATAAATAATATAACATAAATGTGAAAAGTAAATGAAAAAAACATAGTTTCCTATGTTATTAATCTATATTAACATTATGATAAATATCTGTAACATCATCAATATCATTTAGTAAATTATAAAGACGATTAAATAATTCTAAATCTTCTCCTTCAAGATTTATTTTATCTTTAGGATACATACCAACTTCGTCTATTTCATATTCAACATTAGGTATCACTTTTTCAATAATATCCTTAACTTTATGAATATCATTTGGATTAACACTTATAACTAACAAATCACTTTCCCGTTCAAAACTTACCGGCTCTATAGATTCATCTAATAAAGCCATCAATATCTCCTCATCTTTATCAGTTTTAAATCCGATAATTGCCAAATAATCATAATTATATGCAACAGAATTAGTAACCCCTAAACTTTTATGTACTTTATTAAATGCGGCTCTAACTTCTCCTACTGTCCTATTGACATTATCTGTTAAAGTTTTAATTATTAATGTCGATGCCCCTGGACCAAAACCTTCGTAAATTACAGTTTGGTAGTCTTCACCACCATTACTTTTAGCCTTTTCAATTGCTCTATTTATAATATCGCTAGGCACTTGACTTTTTTTAGCTTTATCAACAATTCTTTTTAAACTAACATTCATATCAACATCTGGAATTCCACTCTTTGCAGCCAAATATATTTCTTTTGCGAATGTAGAATAAGTCTTAGCTTTAATTGCTCCATTTTTTTGAATACTAGCTTTTCTTACTTCATATGCTCTTCCCATAAAAATCACTCCTCAATCATTATACACCTAAAAATTACCAAAAACTTAATTTTCTAACAAAATTATATATAAAATCATGCTTTTTTATTTTTTTTATCTTCCGAATAACTCCAGTTACACTATAAATATCATAGTAATTAAATTTTTCTTTTACCATTATATTTTCTATTGATTTAATAATCACATCTCTATTAGAATTAACATTCATAAATAATTTAATTCGTTTAACTTCCCGTTTGTCAATTCCTTTAATAAGCCTATTATAAAACCAATCACCATAATTCTTAAAACAAAATTTATATCCGTCATAACCTTTTAAAACCCGCAAAGTATCATAATATCCCATTAAAATATTATCATTAATTTTTTTTGACTTTAATTCTAAAACACTACCTAAACTTCTTGATGGCTTAATAGTAATTATATTATTATCGCGCTTTTGATATTTTTTACTAATTCCTATACCTCTAATTTTAACTTCATAAATACAATCCAAATTTTTATCTAACAACATCGTTGTTGGACAATTATCAAAAAAACCACCATCTAAGTAATAGCTATCATCTATAATCTTCTCCATTTTGAAAATTGGTAAGTAACATGAAGCCATTATCGAATCTATTAATTTACCTTCTTTAATATCATCTATAAACATATAAGTAGGAGTTAATTTTTTAAATTTAAGCGTAGCCAATCCAAATTTTGTTTTACTGTGTCGCAACTCATTTTCATTAATTAACATTTTAGCAGTCTCTTTTAATTTATAAGTATCAATCCCTTTATTTTGTAAAATCTTAAATACAGTTAAACCTAATCCTTTAACGCCATCCAAACTAAAGTGTCCATCATTAACCGATTTTACAAAGTTACCATCAAAATTCAATAACAAACCAGGATCAATATTTTGCCAAAATTCTAATAATTTTTTTTCGTTACCCGCAGCAATTACGGCTCCATTAAAAGCACCAATTGAGGTACCTACAATATAACTAAATTTAATGTTACATTTTTTAAATGCATAATATGCCCCAATCTGATAAGCACCCTTAATACCTCCCCCTTCTAAAACCAAACCATTCATTATTTCTCCCTTCGCTTTAATAATAAAATAAATGGTATTGCTAATATTCTTGGTACAATTCTTATCATTTTTTTATTCTTAGCCAAATTATCAAAATATTCTTTACATGTCATTTGTTGATAATTTAAAAAATCCTCCAACTCGTTTTCTTCATAATAAGAACCATAAAAATTTTTATCAACCATAAACCAAGATAACAAAAATCGTATACTTATGCCGTAATTTTTTAATATTTTAATTAAATAATTTTTAAATTTAATTCTACAGTTTTTTCCACCAGATAATATATAAGTATTTTTATTTATTTTATTTTTGAAATCTATACTTTTTACTAAAGCATATGCAACATCATTAACACTTATTAATTCAACTTTACTATTAATAGGAGTATTATACATTGGATTTTCTTTTTTTAAATCACATAATAAACCAGGAATTCTATAAATCGTATAATGATTTAATTTTTCTTTAATATAATTTTCTGCCTCTAACTTATAAGTAGCATACAAATCAGTTTTTGATACCTTTACCTCATCATTAACATTAACTACATCAAAACATTTTCCATAAAGAACAGTAGTAGATGGATATATCAAATAACATTTTTTATTATTTTTTACAATACTATCTACAACATTAACCGTTCCTTCATAATCAATAATTCGACATATATCATCTCTTATGTCAGCAAATGGTGGCATAACTCCGGCCAAATGTATAACAATATCATGATCCTTAATTAAAGCTCGCATCAAAATTATGTCAGCTACATCACCATAAATTATATTAATTCGTTCACGATATTTTTTCAATCGCCTAAAAGATTTATTATTGCGCAAATCCAAAGCTGTTATTTCATATTTTCCTTCTATCAGCAAAAATTTTATTACATTAATTCCAATCGTTCCGGCTGCCCCAGTAACTAAAACCTTTTTCATACTACACCTCAAATAAAAATTATCATTAATAGAACAACTATTCCAGCAAATAAACCATATATTGACTCTTTATTACCTCTATGGCAAATAATTTCTGGCAATAACTCTAAAAAACTTATATAAATAATCATCCCGGTAGTTATCCCTATCATACCACCTAATAAAACACTAGATATTACAAGACCAGATAAATTAATAATAATTGCTCCTAGAACTGTTGATAAAACTAAAGATATTAACATATACCAAATATTTTTATTTAAAACAGAAAAAGAACTAACAGTACTCATACCTAAGGGAACATTATGCATAAATACAGCAAGACTCATTAATACACCCGCTTTTGTATCATTTAATGCTGTGGTATATATAGCTATTCCTTCAATAAAATTATGTAAAATTAAAGCAATTGTTGTTACAAACCCAATATGATACAAGTGTGATTTATGATCTTTAACGTCATGTTTATCATGATTATGCTCATGATGAGGAATCAATAAATCTAACGCCTTTAATAAAAATACACCACTAAAAATCAATCCCAATATAATTAATAATCGATATTGAAAATCAAACATAGAAAATGTCTCAAATAATTCCGGCACCAAATCTAATAATATTAATCCTATCATTATGGGTAAAGCTAATGAAATAGAAAAAATCACAAATTCTTCTTTATTTTTTACATTCTTAACAATAATATAACCCACTAAAAATGATAAACCTGAAAATAAAGTTATTATTAATGGTAACATAAGATACCTCCTTAAATATCATATCATAGATAAAATACTAATACAAATCTAATTGACTTTTAGCATTTAAATCTAAATCACTAAACTCATTTTTTAAATAAAGAGGATAAGCAGCAGCTCCAATCATAGCAGCATTATCAGTACAATATTTAAAATCCGGAATAGATATCTTAATATGATAATCATTTGCTACCTTTTTCATTTTTTCACGTAAATATGAATTTGCTGATACACCACCAGCTACTACTAACTCTTTTACATCATATTTAACAAGTGCTAATCTTACTTTTCTTTCAATTTCATCAATAGCTTCATATTGAAAACAATAAGCTAAATCCCCTTTATTTATATCATTTCCTCTTTGCTTTTCATTATGAACTAGATTAATCACAGCACTTTTTAAACCACTGAAACTCAAATTTAAACTATCATCGACCATCATTTTCGGCAATTTATAATTATAAGCTCCAGCTAATGCTAGTTTTTCAACATTAGGACCACCAGGATAAGAAACTCCTAATACTCTTGCGACTTTATCATAACATTCCCCTATTGCATCATCAAGCGTTTTACCTACGACTTGAAAATCATAATCACCTTTCATAAGAATCAAATCAGTATGGCCACCACTTACTACCAAGGCTAATAAGGGAAAAGACATTTTATTATCAATGTTGTTAGCATAAATATGGCCAGCTAAATGATTAACCGCAATTAAAGGCTTATTATGAACTAATGATAAAACCTTTGCACACTCTACTCCTACTAATAAACTTCCTAATAAACCAGGAGCATAAGTCACTGCAATAGCAGAAATTTTATCCATCTTTAAATTACTATTTTTTAATACTTCATCTAAAACTCGTGTAATATTTTCGGTATGCATTCTACTGGCTATCTCTGGAACTACACCACCATATAATGCATGTGTTTTCATTTGCGTATTTACACACATAGAAATAACTTCTCTTCCATTTTTAACAATCGCCATACTTGTTTCATCACAAGAAGACTCAATAGCTAAAATATATACATCATTCATAATAACATCTCCTCATTACAATTGCATCAGCATCTGAATAATAATTATGTCTTATTCCCACTTTGCTAAAATCAAATTGTTTATAAAAATTTAACGCCCCATTATTATTAACACTTACTTCCAAAAAAATATCTTTGTTACAATAATTTATCATTTTTTGCATTAATAAAGTTCCTATACCATGCCTTTGATAATTTTTATCTATCACAATATCAATTAAATCAACATGATCTGAAAGTATTTGAAAATGGATAAAACCAATAACAGCATTATTAACCAATGCACAATAAACATAATCAATCTTATCTAAAAAATTAAAATCAGCATTATAATTATCATGTAAAACTTTTCCTAGTTTAATTACATCTCTTTTATAAAAATCATTATATTTATTAATTACTATCATTTAAAGCCTCAATCTTTTTTACATATAAAGGATTAACATCATGAACATTACAACAACTTTTATTCTCTACAATAGACAAAAGATTTTCGTAATTAATTTTTATATCTACTCCGCAATCATTATTTAATTTAAATGTTTCAAAATCACTTTTTTTCATATATTTAATATCATCTAAATTAATTCGTGGTGCATAATAAAAACCATTGTTTTCAGGAACACAAACAAAATCATTATTACAATTAGCAGCAACCATTTCAATAGAAGTAATCGTCTTAATAGGAATTTTTAAAGAATAAGCTAGTACCTTAGAAATTGTAACACCTATTCTTACTCCAGTAAAACTACCAGGCCCATTACAAACTACTATTTGTTTAATATCATTAACAGATAATTCATTTTTTTGTAAAATTTTTCTAATCATAGGCATCGTATATACACTATGATTTTTAACTGATTCCATAACCAATTTATCTAAAAACATATTATTTTTGTATAAACATATTGCGATATTTTTAAAATGCGTATCGACAAACAAAGTAATCATAAGTAAAACCTCCGTTTAACAAAGATATTATAACACTAATAGAAAATTATATAAATAAAAAAACTTAATTATAATACTGAATTAATTAAGTCGTCATATTTTTTACCATAAGTCTTAATATTTAAAACTCGCGTGTTTTCATCTACAAATTTAAAATTAATTTCTAGTCTTTCATCAGGTAATACATCAGCAATAATTTCTGCCCACTCTATGATTGAAATCCCTTCTCCGTCAAAATAATCATCAAAAATAAAATTGTTATGACTATCCTCTAATCTGTATAC
Organism: uncultured Bacilli bacterium; assembly: GCA_944373135.1. Lineage (GTDB taxonomy): Bacteria > Bacillota_I > Bacilli_A > RF39 > UBA660 > CALWAM01. Next base: position 8,636 of record CALWAM010000038.1, read on the forward strand.
ATCCATGTGATATAAAGGGGCTTCACCAGAATAATATTCTTTTATAATGTTAAACGTCGGACTAGTAATATTATCTTTAATTCCTAGTGCTTTTGCAAATCCTTTAACAAAAACAGTCTTACCAGTACCTAATTCGCCATTTAAACATATAACCATGCCAGGAAATTTCTCGCTTTCTAAATTTTCTGCAAATGCTATAGTATCATCGATAGATCTCGAAACAAATTTATATTCCATAATATCACCTATAATAAAAGTATATCCTAATAAATATACAATAAACAACACATATATTAATAATTTACATAAATTTTAACGCAAAAAAAAATTGGCAACTACCTATTTTCGCTTACACTATCGTCGGCGTACTAGTGCTTAACTTCTCTGTTCGGGATGGTAAGAGGTGTATCAACTAGGCTATCGTCACCAATAAAGGAT